>JBGTFI010000638.1:0-1671 GCA_041747335.1 Phycisphaeraceae bacterium
CGCGCCCACAGCGTGCCCGCGCCCCACGGCGGCCCCCAGGGCACATCCGTGGCGCCGCCTTCCTGCAGCGCCGTGAAGACGCTGAAGCCCGTTTCACTGACCTGCACGTGCGAGTCGAAGGAAAAACCGCTGATGATCCCGCCTTCCAGCCCGGCCGCCTCCTGCCCGGTGCGCATCAGTTCCTGGAAATCGCCCGCCATGGAGACAATCCCCAGGCGCTGCTGGGAGACCGCTTGGTCGCTTCCATCGGGGATCGACAACTCGACGCGCACGGACGCCGCGCTCGGCCGATCGACGATCGACGCGGAGCGCAGGCCGGTGAGGATGGCCTCCTCACCCAGCAGCGCCGCGGGCTGCTTGGTCAGCAGGAGGGGAACGGGCGGGTTCAGGCCGTCCACGCGCCACAGCCCGCCAATTCCTATGGGCTTTTCGTCAATGCTACCTGCGACGAGGGCCTGTCCATCGTCAGTGTGAGCGCGCAGGAAGAGGAGGGAGGCGTAATCGTCCCCATGGAAGACGCTCCCCTCCGGCCCGCCGGGCGCGGGGTCGCCCGTGCGCACCAGAAGTCGCTCCACGCCCGCTTCCCCGGCCGTCCAGACGCCGTGCTGGTTGCGACGCGTGATCTCCCCGCCCATCGGCAACTGTCCGATGAACATCAGCCGCCCCGAATCGGTCAGGAGCGCATCGTCAATCAGATCGAACGTCAAATCCCCCTCCACCCCCGGAACCCCCGGAGTGGATTCATCCCGACGAACCAGCACCGCCGGCGCACGATCCCGCCCCACCAGCACACGCCCTTCAACCAAGAGCGATCCCGGCGAAGCCGGGTTGAACAGAACCGACCGCAGAAGCACGTCCCCGGCACGGTTGATCCCCAGGATGGTTCCGCTGGTGTAGCCCAGCCCCTCCACGACGCGGTCCGCGCCGAACAGAAGCGAGAGTTCCCCGCTGGCCGCCGACCCCAGCCCGAGGATGTGACTGGGCAGGCGATTCTCCAATGAATCATCCGAGAGCTGCGTGCTGAAGGTGTAGGCGAAGTCGCCCGCCGGGCTGACCCATACATTGGGTGGGGCAAACGGACGTCTCAAGCTTGGCTGCGGGCCGAACACCCGTTCGGGCACGCCCGGCACCGGCAGCCCGTCCACGGCGATCGGTGTGAGAATGACGCCGCCCGAAGCGCCCGCAGGGCATATCAGCGCGGCCGCGAAGAACGCGGCAAACAGATGACGAAACGTACGACCTCCGGTCTTCATGGTCCACATCTCCAGGCCAAGGCACGGGCTGACGCAACGCAGCCGCCCGTTTGGGGGGCACTTCATGATGAAGCCGTAGCCCGCGTGCGGGAGTTTCAGGTTTTTCATAAAGACGCATGGATTTCGCTGCACTTCCAGGGGGGCATCAAACACGTTCACCTGGGATCACGCCGTCTCCCACACTGCTTCGCTTCGTGCATTCGACATTCGGACTTCGTGCATTTTCCCCTCCTCCCCACCCCGTCCGCTACAATCCAGCCTTCACACCAGCCCCCTCCCGGAGTACGTCATGGCCGGACGCCTTTTTGGTCTTCTTCCTCTTGTCTTGATGGCGATCCTGCCTGCCTGCGGGGAGGCGGGCAGTTCCTCTTCCGGCGGCGACGGTCCGGCGCGGGCGTTCATGGCCGGCCACCCGCGC
>JBGTFI010000639.1:0-3982 GCA_041747335.1 Phycisphaeraceae bacterium
CGCCCGTGCCATCCCGCGCACGAATTGCGTCTTGCCCGCGCCAAGCTCCCCATCGAGGGCGACCAGCTCGCCCGACCGGGCGAGCAGTCCGATCGCCCCGCCCAGGGCCTGGGTGCGCTGGGCGCCATCGAGCGTGCCGGAGAAGCTCAGCGCACCGGATTGTCTTGTCGCGTTGAGATCGCCCTGAGCCATGTCGCTCCTCACAGCTTCGCGAACGCATCGAGGGCGCGCCGGATGTGTTCATCCTCCAGCGCCGCGGAGACCTGCACGCGCAGCCTGGCCTGCCCCTGAGGGACCACCGGAAACCCGAAGCCGATCACGAAGACGCCCAGCTCCAGCAGCCGCCTGCTTTTCGCGATCGCCGCGGCCGTGTCCCCGACGATGATCGGGATGATCGCCGTGGGGGATGCGTGGCAGTCATACCCCAGCCTGCGCAGCCCCTCGCGCATCTGCGCGACGTTCTCGTGCAACCGGCCGACACGCTGAGGCTCGCGCTCGAGGATCTCGATGGCCTTGTTCGCGCTGCACGCCACCGTCGCGGGCAGGGCATTGGAAAAGAGAGACGGGCGGCTGCGCTGAATGAGCATGTCGATCACCCGCTGATTCGCCGCGACGAACCCCCCCGCCGCGCCGCCGAGCGCCTTGCCCAGCGTCCCGGTGAAGATGTCCACGCCGACGGCCGCGCCCGATCCATCCACCATGTTGTAATACTCATGCACCCCCCGCCCGCGCCGGCCCAGCACGCCCGTGCCGTGCGAATCATCCACCACCAGCATCGCATCGTAGCGCTCACAGAGTTTCGACAGCCCGGGCAGGTCGCACAGATCGCCCTCCATCGAGAACACCCCGTCCGTCACCACCCAGCGCGAGGAGCGATCTCCGGATTCCTTGAGCTTTCCCTCAAGATCCGCAAGGTCGTTGTGGCGATAGACCAGGCGCTGCGTGCCCCTGGGCACGAGGCGGCAGCCGTCGATGATGCTCGCGTGGTTGAGCTCATCGGAGAAGATCGTGTCGTCCGGGCCGACCAGGGTTGGGAAGAGCGCGCCGTTGGCCGCCCAGCAGCTCACGTAGGTCAGCGACGCGGCCGTCCCCATCAGCCGGGCGATGGAGCGCTCAATGAGGTCGTGGCACTCGAACGTTCCGCAGATGAACCGCACCGACGCCGTCCCCGCGCCGTACTTCCTGAGACCCTCAATCCCGGCCTCCACCACCTCCGGATGGTTCGCCAGCCCCAGGTAGTTGTTCGAGCAGAGCATGACCACCTCGCCGCGCCCGGCGAGTTCCACCACCGGCCCCATCGGGCCGGTGATCGTCTGAAGGTGCTTATACTGGCCGGTGGATTGAAGCTCGCTGAGCAGGTCGCCGGCACGGCGGTCGAGCGTGGTGCTAGGCATGGAACGTTCCCTTGGTCACGCGCCCGGCCGCACGGCCGGGCGCATGTATGATTGTAAGGGTTGCACGAGGGAAGATGCAGCCGGTCCCGATCCCCGCAGCAAGAAAGTAATGAACCCCGAATGATGACCGATGCGATGGCGCTTCGTCATTCGGGCTTCGTCATTGGACATTGCCCCCCCTACCGCCCGCCATCGTCTTTCTTCCTAAGCAGACCCCCCACGCCTTCGATGATCTTGCCTGCGCCCTCCTCGACCTGCTTGCGCGTCTGGTCGATCGTTTCTTCGACCTGCTTCGTAGCGCCTTCGAGTTGTTTCGTCACTTCGCCGACGCGCTCGAGCGCCTGGGCGGTAAACTCAACGCCCAACGACTCAAGATCCCTAAGCCTGGCCAGCGATCCCTGGAGGTCGCCCAGCAGATCGGCGGGGATCAGTCCGCCGCCCTTCTCCACGGCCGCGCGGAGAATCGCCTTGACGAGGATGTTTGTCAGTTCGGCGATCACGACCCCGCGGTCACCGTCGCTGCCGATATCCTTAAGATGAATCTCCGGTACCTGCACATCCAGCTTCGTCAGGCTGCCCGCCAACGGCAGGAGGTTGATGTGGATGGTCACGTCCTTGATCACCAGATCCCGGATTACAAAACGTTTGCCACGCTCGGCCGAGGGGTCGGACGACTCGAACCGCGCGAGGTTGTCGAGGATCGTCTGGTAGTTGGCCTTGCCCCGCTGCTTTTCGAGGTGGACGTCGATTCCGCTGAGCGTGAAGCGCGGAACCTCGACGGTCTCCTTCATCAGGGTGCCAAGCGACACGCCCATGCCGCCATCGGTCAGGTGCATGAAGTGGTCGCTCGTGAAGCCCGCCGGATTGGACACGCGCACGCCCGACAGATCGAAGTCGCCGGACATCAGCCCGACATCGGCCTTGTCCACCTTCGTGTCCACGCCCAGGGCGTAGGTCGCGCCGCGCTCGATGCCGTGGCGGGCGATCTGATCGATCATGAAGACCGCCACCCCGACGATCACCACCAGCAGAATCACCAGAGCGACGAACAATCGAATGAGCTTCTTCATGTCACACCCCAAGTTCGGACGACCGGCCACAACGAAAGCACATTGCTCGCTGCCGTCAAATGTCATTATAGCGCGCCGCCGGCGTGGATCAGTGCTGGAACGTGGTTCGTCCAGACCGTGCGAACGGCGCGGTGAGTGCGCCGAACGGCGTGTCGAGGGCCATGTCGCCGGCAATGGAATAGCTCGCGCCCTCCCCGGTGAGCATCCGGAACGCAGCCATGCCCAGATCCGACGGGCGAATGGCGATCGGGATGCGAAGCGTTTTCCTATCGTTCTTCCCGAACCTCGCGCCTTCGTTGACGCCCGTCTCGGCAATCTTCACCCCGCCCAGTGACAGAGCGTACCCCATCCGTCCCAGGGTGACCGGGAAGTCGTTGGGGTTGGTGACGCCCAGTTCGAGTTCCGCCTCGGCCTTGTCGAGTGAGAGGCTTTTCCAGTTGACGCTCGCCAGTTCCACCACCGGGGGCGCGGGAACGGGCAGCTCGCCGGCCTTGCGGAGGGGCAGAGACAATCGGCCGGCCACCGGGGCATCCACTCCCAGGTTGAGCGCCGCCTCGTAAGGCACGACCGCCCCCGGACGAACGCCCTGAAGCGTACTCAGCAGTTGCGAGAAAGAGATCCTGGCCGGGAGCGTGACGCGTTGGGCGCCTCGCGCGGGTACGACGCCCTGCACGTCGGCCTGCCCGGTCAGGAAAGTCGCGCCCTTGCTCGCGAGTGAATAATCAGCGTTCGCCAGCGGAAGCGGAACGTCATAAGGGTTCTTGACTTCGACATCGAAGGCGAGCGTCGCGCCCTGGAGATCCAGATGATCGAGCTTCACGCCGCGGATGCTCGCGGTGGGTTTGTCGATGCCCTTGAGCATCGAGCCGACGGAGTCGCAGCCGGCCATCAGCGCCAGGAGCAGCGCCAGGACCGCCGGACGGGTGAGCGCGATACGCCTGGCTGGACGAGCGGGATTCATGTCGATGCTCCGGGTGAAAAAAGTGGCGCGACGGTTTCCCGTCGCGCCACTGGTGTTACTCAGGTTGTCGAGACCGATGGCGAGAGACGATCACTGATAGAAGTTGGTCGTCTCGACCTTGATGAGCGGACGGGTGATCTCGTTGGAGACCGCCTCGGCGCGGAAGGAAACCTGACCGGCGGCCTTGGCGCGGATCACGATCCGGAAGGTCGCGCTGGCCCCGGGCGCCAGCTGCTCGATCGTCGGGAAGGTGATCTCCAGGCCGCGTGCCGTTCCGGCGGCGCCGGTGGGCATGGTGGTGTTCGCGGAGACGAACTCCATCGTGTCGCCCTCGTCCATGGTGCAGACCAGTCGGACGTTGGTCAGGTTCGCCGAACCCTGGTTGGTGACGGTCAGGGTATAGGTCGTCGTGGCGCCGACCTCGATCGGATCGGGATCGTCCACGCCGTCAAGCAGGAGCGCCGGGATGCCCTCGACGCTGGTGTCGACGGTGGCGGTCACCGCGTCGGCGCAGAACGCGCGGGCGGTGGCGACGTTGCGGACGTTGGCCTTCGCGG
>JBGTFI010000640.1:0-10666 GCA_041747335.1 Phycisphaeraceae bacterium
GGCCGCACTGCTGCGCCACCGCGCGCTGCATCTGCTGTTTCGACGCGTGACCGTACCCGGTGACCGCCTTTTTCACCTCCGTCGCGGGCAGGTTCTCGATGCGCAGGCCCCTGCGCGCCGCGGCCAGAAGGATCACCCCGCGCGCGTGGGCCATCAGGATGGCCGTGCGCGGGTGGCGATAGTGCGCGTAGAGCTTTTCCACCGCCAGAACCTGCGGGTCCAGCGTGTCGATCAGCGTCCCCAGTTCAAGGTCAAGCTGGGTCAGCCTCGCTTCGAGGGATCGTGACGCATCCAGCCGGATGATCCCGCCTTCAATCAGCCGCGGCTCGCGCAGGCCGTCGCCACACGAGACCAGCCCGTAACCGGTGATCCTCAGCCCCGGATCAATGCCGAGAATGCGTGTCATGGGGTAGGTGTTGTGAGTTGTGCGTTCAGAGTTGTGTGTCGTGCGCTGGACAGGCGGAGTTCGCCGTCCCTAAATCCCTTGGTCCCTTCCGTCCAGCACCCGTACGTTCACCCGGCCGGCGGCGTCGGGACGGGAGAGATCCTGGCTGGGGCGTGGGCCGGGGAGGATGCCGCGAATGGCTGCGACAATCCGCAGGACCATCATGACCAGCACGAACACGACCATCGCCACCAGCAGGGCCGCGATCGCCAGAATGGCCAGAGGCAGCAGGAGGACCAATCCCCCCGCGAGCATGGCCCACTGCGCGGCCGTGACCCGCCGGCGGACACCCGAACCATCGGGGTTCATGCCGTCAAGCGTCCAATCTCGATGGATATGCACTTTCATCATGTCCCCAAAGCCTAGGGGGTTGCACGGGCCAAGACAACCGGGCGGGGTTGGGGTTCCAGGGTTTGAAAATGCTCCGCCTGCGCCGGTTGGGGCGTAAAGTGGGCCGCGCGAGGGGTCGATATCGTCCTTGGCGGCTTTATGCCCGCTGGGAAGGATGGAGACCCTCGGATGAGCCAGGCGATGACGAACACGAAGGCGGCCGGTCAACCCCAGCCGAATGACGCGGTGGTCCAGGCGGTGATCAAGGAGATCAGCCACATCGCCACCCTGCCCGAGGTGACGATGAAGATCGTTCAGCTCGTCGAGGATCCCGACTCCACCGCCCAGGACCTCAACAAGGTCATCACCAACGATCCGGCCCTGGGCGCTCGGATTCTGAAGGTGGTCAACAGCGCGTTTTACGGTTTGCCGGGGCAGATCGGCTCGATCAATCGGGCGATCGTGCTGTTGGGTCTTAATGCGGTCAAGAACATCGCCATCGCCGCGAGCCTGGCCAAGCTTTTTCGGGGGGGGCAGATCTGCCCGGGCTTCGATGCGAGGGATTTGTGGACGCATTCGATCGCGGTGGCCTCGGCCACGCGGATGCTCGCGGCCCGATCGGGCGTGAGCGTCCCCGATGAGGCGTTCCTGGCGGGCCTGATCCACGACCTGGGGATCATGGTCGAGATCCAGGCGCGCCGGCCGAAGTTCGTCGAGGCGTTTGAGAAGTCGCAGAAGGAGGGCATCACCCTCCGCGACGCGGAGTTCGCTGTGTTCGGGGCGAATCACGAACACTTCGGGGCCGCTCTGTGCCGGTTGTGGAAGTTTCCGGAGAACTTCTGGCACGTGACGGGCTTCCACCACCGCCCGATGGAGCTTCCCGCGATGCAGCGTGCGCTGACGGGGCTGGTGTATGTGGCGGACATCATCGCCGCCAGCATGGAACTGGGCTTCAGCGGGGACGTGGAAGCGACGGAAATCGATCCGAAACTGCTGGGAGAGCTCAAGCTCGAACCCCAGCACCTCGAAGACACCATCAACGACCTGCCCGCGGCCATGGACGAGGCCAGCGGTCTGCTTCGCGATTCGGGTTAGGGACGACCGCAGCGAGGTTGGTATCGCGGCATAAGCCGACGCCCTTCCGAGGCGGCCGGCCCGCAACAGGGGGCTGTGGGCTGGGCTCAGGGGCGAGAGACCCGTGGATCGGGGGTGACATGACGGGGGAGTAGCCAGGAGCGTGAAAGGCTCACGGATCTGACTCACTTAGGCGTCTCTCTTTTCCCTCCGGGCGGCGATTCGCAAGAATCGTCGCCTTTTTTGTATGCGCTTCCCCCTTGTCACACGCCGTCCAGCACAACGTCCAGCCTGCCCCCTGCCTCCAAGAGCGCCGCGTCCGCCTGCTCCCGATTCAAACCGCGCCGTTGCATCACCACCGCCGTCTTGACCTTCCCCCCCCCGGCGTCGAGCAGCGCAAGCGCCTCCTCGCGGCTGACCTGCGTGAGCATGGTGATGATCCGCGCCGCCCGGTCGCGCAGCTTCTGGTTCGAGGCGGTCAGATCCACCATCAGGTTCTGGTAGACGCGCCCTGCGCGGACCATCAGCGTCGTCGAGATCGTGTTGAGCACCAGCTTCGTCGCCGTTCCGGCCTTCAGGCGCGTCGAGCCGGTCACCACCTCCGGACCGGTGTCCACCACGAGTAGATGATCCACGCCCGTTGGCCTGTCGATCGGTGAGCAGGTGAGCAGCCCAGTCACCGGGGGTGAAGCGAGAGCCTTGGCGAATGCCAGTGCGCCCAGCACGTAGGGCGTCGTCGCACCGGCGGCGATGCCCAGCACCGAGTCGCGATGAGTCAGGCCAAGCGCGGCGAGCGCTTCGTGTGCGCCCTGCGGATCGTCCTCGGCGCCTTCGGAGGACTTGCGCAGCGCGCCATCGCCGCCGGCGATGATGCCGATGACGCGGCCGGGCGGAACCTGAAACGTCGGGGGCATCTCCGAGGCGTCGAGCACGCCCAGCCGCCCGGATGTCCCCGCGCCGAGGTAGATGAGCCTCCCCCCGGCGAGAAAACCCGGCTCGGTTGCTTCAATGAACGAGGTGATCGCCCCATTCGCGGCCGCGACAGCGCGGGGGACGGTCTGATCTTCCTGGTTGATGAGATCCACCAGCTCAGCGACGCCCAGGCGGTGCAGGTTCATCGAGCGGGGGTTGCGGCCCTCGGTGGCGATGTGCGAGCGATCGGGGGGGGAGGTCATTCGGGGAAGTCTAAAGTCCAAGGTCCAAAGTCCAAAGTCGGGGGGAGCTTCAAGTTGGCAATTCATAGAGGGGTCGTAGCCGATAGAATCGTCGTGGTGACGAGTAAGAACACACTTATCGTGGCGACGGAGCGCCGATCGGACCTGAACATGCCTCTTAAGTCGCAGCCGCGCTCGCTTTCCGGCAGGACGGTCCACTTTGTGGGCATCGGCGGGTGCGGGATGTCGGGCCTGGCGCGCATGACCCTGGCCGCCGGCGCCGCGTGCAGCGGGACGGACCTGGCGGAGAGCGACACGCTAAGTGCCCTGCGCCGCGACGGCATCGAGGTGTCGCTCGATCAGACCGGCGGGGGCATTCCGGCCGGGTGCGATCTGATGGTCATTTCCGCCGCGATCCGCGCGCACCACCCGGAAGTGGTCGAGGCCGGGCGGCGCGGCATCGAGGTGATCAAGTACGCGCAGATGCTCGGCCGGCTGATGGCCGATCGCACCGGTGTCGCCATCGCCGGCACGCACGGCAAGAGCAGCACGACCAGCCTGCTCAGCCATATCCTCATCGAGGCGGGCAAGGATCCATCGTTCATCGTCGGGGCGAACTGCCGGCAGATCGGGGGAGGTTCGCGCACCGGCGAGAGCGACATCCTCGTGGCCGAGGCGTGTGAGTTTGACCGCTCGTTTCATCACCTTCAGCCGGCGCACGCGGTCATTCTCAATGTCGAAGAAGACCATCTGGACATCTACAGGTCGATTGACGAGATCGTCGAGGCCTTCGCGGTGTTCGCGGGTAAGCTCCCGGCGGGGGGGTCGCTGCTGATTCAGCACGAGTCGCCGCACCGGTTGGCGATCACCGCTGCCCTGGACTGCGCGGTGGAGACGATCGGGTTCGCTCCCCAGGCCGACTGGCGGGTGGAGGCGGGCGTCGGGGTGGAGACTCGGCTTTCGAGGCGGGGGAAGGTAGTGGCGCGTTGGCGGGGAACGCTGCCTGGGGAGCACATGGCGTACAATGCGGCCGCCGCGGCCGTGCTGGCGCACCGCCTTGGGACCGGCTGGGAGGCGGTCGCCGCGGCGATCGAGACCTTTGAGGGTCTGGATCGCAGGATGCAGCGCGTGGGTGAGTTTGTTGTCGCGAACGGCGACGGCAGCGCGATGGTCATCGACGACTACGGCCACCACCCCACTGAAGTGGACACGACGCTTCGCGCGCTGAAACATCACTACCAGCCATCGCGGCTGATCTGCGTCTTTCAACCGCACCAGCACAGCCGCACTCGATTTCTGATGGAGCAGTTCGCCCGCAGCTTCAGCGAGGCGGACATTGTCATCGTCCCGGAGATTTACTTCGTGCGCGACAGCGAAGCCGAACGACACGCGGTGGCCGCGGCCGACCTGGTCGACCGCCTGCGCAAGCAGGGCCGGCAGGCGATGCACCTGTACCCGTTTGAGGCGATCGTGGAGCAGCTAAGGCTCATGGCCGCCGATGGCGACCTGATCGTCACCATGGGCGCGGGGGATGTGTGGAAGGTGGCGAAGGGATTGGTGGGGGGGTAGGATCGTGTGGTGTCGCGCATGGCCGACGGGTGAGGAGGCATTCCATGTCATTGATTCGCCGCGGTTTCTGTGTGGCGACCTGTGTATTCGCGTTTCTGCTTGCGGGGTTTGCGAGCGCCGCCGGCGCTCAGCAGGATGCACTGCGGATGCTCGCGGGCGCGGCGGCGGTGGACATCACCCCCACCGGGTTTCCCGTGATCATCAACGGGAGTTTCACGGAGCACTCGGCCGATGTCGCGCACGATCGCCTCATGTCCCGCGCGGTGGTTCTTGATGACGGTGAGATGCGACTGGCCATCGTCGTGGTGGACAGCCTGATGATCGAACGCGAGCTGCTCGATCAGGTCAAGGAGCGGGCGCATCGCGAGACGGGCATCCCGGTGGATCGCATGTTGATCTCCGCCACGCACACCCATTCAGCGCCCTCGTGCATGGGCTGTCTGGGCAGCCGGGCGGATCCGGTCTACACAAGAGTGCTCCCCGGGCTGATCGCGCGCAGCATCTCTGAGGCGAATGCGCGGGTGGTCCCGGCGCGCATCGGGTGGACGGTCGTTGCGGACCACGATCACAACCACTGCCGCCGCTGGATACTCCGTCCGGACCGCATTGGCAACGATCCGTTCGGCGAGGCGAACGTCCGGGCGAACATGCATCCGGGTCATCTGAGCGAGAACCACATCGGCCCGTCGGGCCCGGCGGATCCGGACCTTTCGATTCTCGCGATTCAACACGCCGACGGCAGACCGATGGCTGTGCTGGGCAACTACGCGATGCACTACTTCGGCACGGCCGCGGTCTCCGGCGACTTCTGCGGGCGTTTCGGCGAGCGGTTCGCGGCGCTGGCGGGCATTGACGCCGCGGAGGGATTTGTCGGCGTGATGTCGCAGGGCACCAGCGGGGACAGCATGTGGATGGATTACAGCAAGCCCGCCACCGGCATCACGCTCGATCAGTACACCGAGGCGGTCGCGCGCGTGGCGGTGCGGGCGTATGAGTCGATCGAGTATCGCGATCACGTGCCTCTCGGGATGGCTGAAGCGAAGCTGTCGCTTCGCCGGCGCGTGGCCGATGAGGCGCGTCTTGCCTGGGCCAGGCGCATCGACACGGAACTGGGCGACCGTCTGCCCGGCACGATGCACGAGATCTACGCGCGCGAGCAGGTGTTGATCCACGCCCGCCCGGAGGTGGAACTGAAGCTTCAGGCCGTCCGGATCGGGGAACTGGGCATCACCGCGCTGCCCAACGAGGTGTACGGGATCACGGGCCTGAAGATCAAGGCGCAAAGCCCGTTTAGGCCGACGTTCAACATCGAGCTTGCCAACGGCGCGGAGGGCTACATTCCACCCGTCGAACAGCACCACCTCGGGGGATACACGACGTGGGCCGCACGAACCGCGGGGCTGGAGGTTCCGGCGGAGGCGAAGATTGTGGAGACGGTTCTGGGGCTGCTGGAGAGTGTGTCCGGACGCTCGCGCCGGCCAATGGAGGATCCCCTGAATGACTACGCCAAGGCGGTGCTGGCCTCGAAACCGGCGGGCATGTGGCGTCTGGGCGAAATGAACGGCGCGACAGCCCACGACGCCGCGGGGGACCGTCACGGCGAGTATGAACCGGGCGTGGCGTTTTACCTTCCCGGCCCGGACGGGGCCGGTCTGTCCGCCGGGCCGCGGGGCAACCGCGCCGCGCACTTCGCGGGGGGACGCGTCAGGGCGAAGGTGCGGTCGCCTGGCGATCGCCATACCGTCACGTTCTGGTTCTGGAGCGGCATGCCCGATGATGTCCGGGACGTGACGGGTTATCTCTACTCGCTCGGGGGCACGGAGGGCGGGTCGGAGGAATGGCTGGCGATCGGCGGGACGGGGGGCGCGGCGTTCGGGCGGCTTGTTTTCGGCGTCGGCGACGGGCCGGAGAAGGCGCTGGTCGGCAGGGCGGAGATTCAGCCCCGGACGTGGAATCACATCGCGGTGGTGCGCGACGGCGAGCGTGTGAATGTCTATCTGAACGGTGCGGAGAAACCGGAGATCAGCGGCCATCTGCCGCCCATCGCCGCGGCCGGTGTCCGTGAGGTCTTCATCGGCGGGCGCCGCGACGGTGTCGCGGGGCTGGAGGGGAAGCTCGATGAGTTCGCGATCTTTGATCGCGCGCTCCCGTTGCGGGAGTTGACGGACCACTTCGTCGCGGCACGGTTCACGCCGCCGCCCGCAACGCCGTCATCTTCCGCCACTCGCATCAAGCCCTCGGCCCCGGCCGATCTTGAAAGTTACGCGGTCGCGATCGCCGCCTCGAAGCCGCGTGCGTGGTGGACTCTGCACGAAGCAGACGGCGCCCAGGCGCCGGACCGCTCCGGCGGCGGGAACGTCGGCGTGCTGGAAGAGGGCGCGACGATCACCGTACCCGGTGAGGGGGCGCTCAACTTCACGGGCGGTAGAATGACCTGCGCGATCGATTCCCTCGGCGAGGCGTACAGCGTTGAACTATGGTTCTGGAACAGCCTGTCGAATGACACACGGCCGGTGACGGGATACTTCTTCTCGCGCGGGGTTGACGGGGCGGCGGGCGCGCCGGGGGATCATCTGGGGATCGGCGGCACGCACGGGGGCGCGGGGCGGCTGATTGTGTTCAACGGAAACGATCGCGGGCAATTGCTGATCGGCCGGACGCACCTCCGCCCGCGCACATGGAACCACGTGCTGCTGGTGCGTGAGGGCGGGAAGATGCGTGCGTACCTCAACGGACAGACGCAACCCGACCTTGAAGGCGAGATGGACATGACGTGGCCGCGAGCGGGTGGCAGGCTCTTCATCGGCGGGCGCAACGACCACTTCGCCAACTTCCGCGGCATCATCGATCAGGTGGCGGTTTACGACCGGGTACTCACGCCCGCAGAGTTCGAGGAACATCACAGAGCGTCGGGTGCTGAGGCGAGTGGGACTCGAAAGGCGCAATAATCAATAACCAGATTCATGTAAAATGCGGCATGAGGGCGGGTTTTTCTGCGTGGATCACGCCCGGTGCGATGGATGATCGAGATCCGCCCCGTCGCCCCGCGATAACGTCGGTTACAATGCGGCGGTCCGTCTAGGCGGGCATTCACTTCCTCGGCGCGTTCGTGCCCCATCGGGCCTGGTCGGGATTCGAGCGGCGTTCATGCAACATAAGGAGTTCAGGAGATGGTCGGTGCCCTGTCGGTCAGCGTCTGTCGGCAGCGTTGCGCGCGAGCTGTTTCATGGAGTTCACGGCCCGCCTCAGGACACCCACCTTTGATCGAGCCGCTGGAACCCCGCCTGCTCCTGAGCGCCTATTACCACTTCGACATCATCGCCGCCACGGGCCAGACGGATCTGGCGGGTAACACGATCAGCTCCATCGAACCGGAAATCTCCGTGAACCACTCCGGCGATGTCGCCCTGGTCGCCAACCTGACCGGTGCGGTCACCGGCCCGGCGCTCATGGCCGGCAACGCCACCGCCGCGGTGCGCAACATCGCTTTCGATGTCGGCATCGGCCGCCAGTACTCGTTCCCGCAGATCAACGACAGCGATCTGGTGGTGGCGCGCGACACCACCGTCAGCGCCAGCCTGATCCGGACCTGGGACGCCAACGCCAGTGCCTCGAACAACATCATCGTCAGCACCACCGACGGCGATTTCGACGCTGTTCAGCTTCCGACGCTCGCCAACGATGGCGGCGTCGGCTTCGTCGCCCTCAACCTGGACGCGGGCAGTTCGCTCTGGTTCAACACCACGGGGGTCCGGCGCGAAGAAGCGTTTGTCATGACGCTTTCGGGCGGCGCCTATCGACCGATGGCCGCGAACAACGACAACATCGTCGTCCGCAGCGGCTTCGGCGAAGCGCAGGCCATCGTCCTCTGGGAGGGCGCGACGATGACCACCATCGCCTCGATCGCCGGGGGGTGGACCAGCCTCGGCCGCTCGCCGGGCATCAGCGAGAACGGGGAGGTGGTGGTCTGGGCGGGCGATCAGGGCAACGGGCCGGGGGTGTTCGCCTCCATCCGCGAGCCGGGGGGCGGGCGAACCGTGGTCACCATCGCCGGGGAGGCCGATGCCGATGGCGACGGGACCGTCACCGAGACCGACAGCCCCAGCCCGGACCTGGGGTACACCCTGGCGGGCATGAACATTCGGAACATTTACTTCAGCGCCATCAACCTCGACAACCGCATCGGTGTGACGATGTACCAGAACGCCGCCACGAACAACGACAAAGTCGATCCGGGCGAGAAGTTCCTGGTCACCTTCATGGGAACGCCCAGCCAGGCCAGCCGCGACAACCCCATCACCGGCGATCCGATGCTCTTCAGCGCGAGCGAAGGCATCTTTACGATGCACATCAGCGCCGATGCCCCCCTGAGCGGTGCGGGCCTCACCGATTACGGCAAGACCAGCGCCATCCCCGTCATCCAGGTCGGTGACACCCTCGGCGGGCAGGTCATCACCGCCCTGGAGATGCACGACCCCATCGCGGCCGCCGATGTCACCCCCTCGGGCATGGCGCGCATAGTGAATCCCGGCGATCATTACCTCGCCTTCTTCGCCCAGACCGCCTCCGGCTCGATGGTCGTCCGCGGAACCCAGCTCGACAGCGACAACGACGGGCTGTTCGATCACTGGGAGGAAAGCGGGATCGACATCGACCTTGACGGTGTGATCGACCTGAACCTCCCGGCGCTGGGCGCGCAGGTGATGCGCAAGGACATCTTCATGGAGATCGACTGGCTCCGGCCCGACACCCTCACCGGCCGCAACTTCGCCCCGCAGCCCGCCGCCATCGACTTCGTCGTCAACATGTTCGCCAATGCCCCGGTGATGAATCCCGACGGCACGATGGGGATCACCGCCCACATCGACGCCGGCGCGTCGCTCCACCGCAACATGGCTCCGACCGGGCAGACGCCCTCGGCCGCGAGTCTTCAGGGCGGCGACCAGATCGGCCAGGCGGGCACGGGCAACCACATCCACGTCATCTACTTCGGGGTGGACGGATCCATCACCTTCCCGGGCATGACGGACCCCCAGGGCAGGCCGATCGTCACCCGCTCGGTGGACAACATCAAGCGGAACTTTTTCGGCACCACCAGCAAGTGGGCGCGCGAGCTTGCGTTTCACTACGTGCTGTTCGCCGATCGCCACACCGACCCCGGCAGCGGATCCACGGGCATCGGCGAGATCTCCACGCAGGCCACTTCCGACCACGGCATTCCGGGGAATGATTTCGCCGTCACCCTGCGGGGCAAGCGCGATCCCGCGACGCTCAAAGTGCCGCCGGGCGGCCCGCCCGGAAGCCCGACCACGATCCCCACGCCGGCGGGATACGCCCAGGGCCAGACGCTTGCCCATGAGGTCGGCCACAACCTCGCGCTCGCACACGGGGGCGTGGACAGCGTCAGCAGTTCCCCACCGGGCTGGCCGGACTTCAACATGGCCAATTACAAGCCCACCTACCGGAGCCTCATGAACTACGCCTACCAGCTCGACCCGGACACCTCCGGCGCTCTGGTGCGCAGCTACTCCGGATCGGGCGACGCCGTCTACGACGACTGGTCCAACATCAAGCTCAACTTCCCGCTTTATTTCGACACCATCAACAACACCTTCCGCATCACTTCGCGACTGGGCAATGAGCCCGGCGAGATCCCCGAACCCAACGTCGAAGACTTCGAGCTGGTCCATGGCCCGGCGGAAGATCAGCCCCCAATCCTCGAGATCGATTCCCCTGCTCCGGGCGGCATGGTCGCCGTCGGCGACGACCTCATCGTCACCGTCACCGCCACGGACAACGTCGCGGTCGCCAGCGTCACCATCGAGTTCGATGTCAACGGCAACGGCGTGATCGATCCGGCAACCGAGCGGCTCAATGCCGCCCCCATCGGCAATGACCAGTACCGTGTCACGTTCAACCACATCGTCGGCCCCGGCGGAGCGCGCAACCTGACCGCCACGGCCTACGACGACGCCGAGTTCGACACGCCCGTCACGATCGCGCTCAACCTCACCGGCGGCTTCGTGCTGGGCGACATGAACGGCGACGGAGCGCTCGATGCGTTCGACGTGGCGCCGTTCGAGCTGGCGCTGGC
>JBGTFI010000641.1:0-7611 GCA_041747335.1 Phycisphaeraceae bacterium
CGTCCCCCAGAAGGTGGCTGCACAGCAGGATCGTCTTGCCGCGCTGGCGAAGCTGGAGGATCAGATCCTTGATCTGCCGCGTGCCCAGCGGGTCCAGCCCGGTGGTGGGCTCGTCGAGGATCAGAAGCTCCGGATCGTTGATGAGCGCCTGGGCGAGTCCGATGCGTCGCTGCATACCCTTGGAATACTCCCCCAGAGGGCGACGCTGCACGGCGTCCAGCCCGACCATCTCCAGGAGCATGTCGATGCGCTTCTGCCGCGTGGGGCGGTGCTGGTGGAACAGCCGGCCGTAGTAATCGAGCGTCTCGCGGGCGTTGAGAAAGCGATAGAGGTAGGACTCTTCCGGGAGGTACCCGATCCGCTGCTTGGTCGCCACGTCGCTGGGCAGCTTGCCGAACATGGCGATGCGCCCGCTGGTGGGGTGGAGCAGTCCGAGGATCATCTTGATCGTCGTGCTCTTGCCCGATCCGTTGGGACCGAGCAGGCCGAAGACCTCGCCGCGGTAGATCTCCAGGTTCAGGTCGCTCACCGCCCTGACGCGGGGGCGATACCAGAAATCGCGGAAGATCTTGGTGAGCTGCGCGCACTTGACCACGATGTGCCCGGTGGGGGCGGCGGATTCGCGGTCAAGCGCGGGTTCGGTCAGCGTCGTCATCGTCGGTTCCACGTCCAGGGGGGCTATCCGGGGGCTGTCCGGGGGCTGTCCGGGGGCTTGCACAATCAGGGGACGGTCAGCCCAGGCCGGTGTCAACTACAGCGTCACTGCATAGTTACGATCTACAGGCGGATTGAGTTCCCAGTTCACCGCGGTCCCGGCGGCGCTCAGCGGGCGCCGGCGGACTGTCCGCGCTGGAGGCGCTCCTCATCCAGACGCCGATTCCGTTCGCGCTCTTTTCGTGCTTTGACCTCCGGATCGCGGTCCATCTCGAGAATCGGCCAGGCGCCCGTGGGGAGGTAGAAGGTCTCGACATCGCGGCTGCCGAGGATTTCCCGCATCGCCTCCTGCCAGTAGCTGTTGAGGAACACGTGAGGCGTGGCGCGATATCCGGCCAGGAGGCTCTGGAAGGTGTTGACCTGCGATTCCATCTCCTGGATGGCGCGCACGCGCTGGGCCCTGGCTTCCTGGATCATCCGCGCCACCTGCCCGGAGATGGATGCCTGCGACTCACCCTCGGACACGGAAAGCTGCCGGAACGCCTCGTCGAGCGTGCGGTCGATCTGGGCGCGGCGGTCCTCGGTCGCCGTCTCGTACTCGTCGATCAGGCGCAGCAGCGGGGCGTGGGCGGCGCCCGCCATCTCGTTGAGCACGTTGGTCCGCCTGGCCTCGGCTTCCTGGAGGAGCCTGGTTCGTTCGTTCTCGGCCTCGAGCACCAGGCGGAACGCATCGCGCACCTCGATGGGCGGGGTCTTGTTGGAGAGCGACAGCGAGGTGATGCGGATGCCCGACTCCATCGCGTCGAGCGCCTGCTGGGCGCGGACGCGGGCGGCTTCGTAGTCGCCTTCCTTGCCCTGATAAAGCTGCTCGGCGGTGACCTGCGCCGCGGCGAAGACCGCGCCCTGCTCGACGGCGGCCCGCACCATCTCGCGCCCGCGCTCGACGTTGCCGATGTTCTGGATGAACTTGATGACCTCGTTGGAGTCCACCAGCCCCTGGTCGTTGGTGCCGACGCGGTAGCTGACGGTCCACCGCGCGTGCATGATGTTGACGTCCGCGGTGATCAGCGACCCGTCGCGTTCGGGGTTGAGCTCGCCGCCGCGCATGTTGTCGAGCGTCTGTCCCTCCTGAAGCTCCGGCCAGAAGGCGCTCTCCACGCGGATCACGTCTTCCCCGGCGGGCACCATCAGGACTTCCTCGAACGGGTACGGCCAGGACCAGTGCAGCCCGCCGGAATCGATCACCTGCTGGCCCGGCTCGCCCACGATCGCCCCGAAGCGCAGGCGGATCGCGCGCTGCCCGGTGGGCACGCTGTAAATGCCGCTGAAGAGGTAGAACACCACCACGATCAGCATCACCACCTTCAGCAGCCAGAAGCTGATGCGCAAGGCGTCGGCCACCGACTGCTGCGCGGGATCAAGCTCCTCGAACGGCACATCGTCGGCAGGTCCGTGACTGTGATGATGCTCAAACGGATTTCGAGGCTTCTGACTCATGGCGTCGATGTTCCTGACGGAAGTCGGTCGGTGGCCTGACGGAAGGCGGGGCGCCGGGAGCGGTCCAATCCGGTTACGGCGTCAGCGCCGCGGCGGGCACGGGCGGACGGGCGTCCTCGCCTCTCGGTTCGGGCGAGGCCACGGAGGCGTCGCTGCTGAAGTTGGGGATGTCGCGGATGAGGTCGGGGCTGAACATCTTCCCGCCCTCGAGCACGATGGTCGAGTTGTTGGCGAGGGTCGTCTTGAGGGTGTCGATCCACTGGAGGAACACCGCCAAAGACTCATCGACCTTGAAGGACGCCATCAGTCGGGCGGCTTCCATGTCACCCTCGGAGCGGATGGCCGAGGCGCGGCGCTCCGCGAAGGCGCGGATGCGTTCGGCGGCGTTCTGGGCCTGCGAGGTGATGCGACTGGCTTCGGCCTGTCCTTTCGAGCTGGCGTCGGCGGCGAGGCGCTCCCGCGTCTTGCGCATCGTCTCGAACACCTTGAGCGTCACCTCCTGCGGAAGCACGATCCGCCGGATGCCCAGGTGCTCGATCCTCACGCCCAGGCCCAGCCGGTTCATCTCCGCTCGAAGCGCCTCGAGCGCCTGGTTTTCCATCTCCGCGAGCTTGACCTGCTCGCGGTCGGTGTTGACGATCTGATCGAGGTTGAACTGACCGACGACCTCGTTGATCTTCACGCCCAGGTGCGGCCGCAGCTTGTCGCGGGCCTGCTCGGGATCCTGCATGTTGACGAGGAAATCGACGGCGTTGTCGGGGTCGATCCGCCAGGTCATGAACGCGCGAATGATGAGGTTCTGCTTGTCGGCGGTCTGAAGCTCGCGCAGCTCGTCCTCCAGGAGCTGGTCGAGGCGCGAGAAGGTGTGCGCCCGCTGGATCGGCCAGGGGAGCTTGAGGTACAGCCCCGGCTCGGTCTTGGTGCTGCCCTCGGAGACCTCGTCGAAGGTCGTGAGCACCACGATCTGATCGTACCGCACCTGGTATGCGAACATGTACGCCACCAGGAACAGGGCCACCAGGATGCCGATGAGTAGTGCGAATCGATGTTTCATGACGATCAGACTCCGTCGCGGACGCTGTTGCGATTAGAACCGTTCGACCTGACGCACCCAAGAATTCAGTTCTCGCCCCCACCGAGGTTCGCCGGATTCAGCGGATCCGACGCCCGGGTCAGGTCCAGGCGGATCATGGGCTTTTCGTCGCCGCTCTTCCAGATGACGATCTTGCGCGTCTTTTCCATCTGCGACCCGATCGTCTGGAGGAACCTCCGGGCGCGGTAGTACTCCGGCGCGCCGCGGAAAGCAAGAAGCTCGGCCTCGAACTGCCTCACCTTCGACTGCTGGGCGCTGATGCGCAGCCACTTGTAGGCGCTCGCCTCGTAGAGGAGCTTCGCCGCCTCGCCGCGGGCCCGCAGAAGCAGCTCGTCGATGCGGCCTTCGAGCTCCTCGATCCTGCGTTCGCGCTCACGAGGATCGCCGGCACGGGTCTCGATGCGCAGATCCTGAAGTTCCTGGATCACCTCGTCGATCAGCCGGGCTTCTTCCTCGCTGCCCGCCACGGCCGCGAGAGTCTCGATCGCCTGCTGCCGTGCCTGCTCGATGGCGTTCTGCTGCTCCAGCAGCGCGTTGATCTGCGCCAGGAACTCCTTGGCGACGTTCTCCTCGTTGGGGGGGTGAATGCCCGTGAGGCCGACGAACAGAATCTCCACGCCCATCTCGTGGCGATCCACCGCGCGCTGGATGGCCTCACGCATGTCGGCGCTGGCGTGGATTCGTCCGATGCCGATGAGGGTGTCGATGTCCTTCGTGGCGAAGTAGGCGTTGACCTGCCCCTCGGCGATGTCGTGGATGATGCGCCGTCGCACGCGGTCATCGGGGGAATCGACGCCCGATTGGAGGTAGGCCGGGAGGTCCTTCACGCGGTACTGCACCGCCACCTTCGCGCCGACGAGCGACATGCCCGTCGATCGCCCTTCCTCACCGAGCATGCGCTCGGTCAGCGGCGAGGGCGCGGTCACGAGGTAGTCTTCCTGACCGGCGTGCTGGTTGGTCCAGAGAATGGCCGTGCCGCGGGGAATCTCCTCTTTCGCCGAACCGACCTCCACCTGCAGCACCCTGCCCGTGGGATACTTCATCACCCTGCCGATCGGCCAGGGCCACTTGAGGTGAATGCCTGGTCCGATCGCTTCGGTCGTCGTGAGGGCGCCCAGGCGCATCACCACCGCCTGCTCGTGCGGCTTGACGATCACGATCGTGCTCATCAGGAGCATCGCGACGATCCCGATCACCGTCAGCGGGGTGACCGACCGGGTGAGCGTCTGGTAGAACCAGCTCCGCGAGATCTCGAACCCGAACTGATAATTGAGCGTGTCGCTGACGGCCTTGGCGAGGGATTCGGGCGTGGTGAGCAGCCCGAACAGGCGGCTGTCGAAGGCGGGGCGCGGAATCTCGCCCGGTCGCCTGGGACGATAGGCCGTCAGGAGAAGCGTCACGAGCATCTCGATGCCCGCGAGCATCATCACCAGCGGCACCACCAGCGCCAGCCATCCCATCGCCTGCCTCAGCCCGAACTGCGCGCCCACCGCCGCGATGAGCGTCAGCACCGCGACGAGCACGTTGCCCATGAGGTAGCTCGCTCCGCCGCGCAGAAGCTGCCAGTGGCGGATGCGGGTCATCCCCGCCTCGTAGCGTGCGACGACGAAACCCAGCAGCGCGATCCCCGCGGCCAGGAAGATGAGCATCATCGTGTTGACGGTCGCGCCCAGAGCTTCCGTCTTGAGCTTGTCCGGCGAGAGTTCGCCGGCCTGCTGCGTGACGTTGGCGGTGGCCTCATCGACCGCGAAGAGCGAGAGCTTGGCGCTCAGGAAGATGATGCCCAGCAGCAGGAGATAGACCGCCACGCCCCCGGCGACGAGGTTCAGGCCCCACTTGTAAAGGCGTTCGAGCCTGCGGCGTGCGACCGCCAGGTCGTCGGCGTGCTCGTCGAAAATCGCCGCGGAGGCGGCGTCGGTGCGCGCCAGGCGCTCGGCCTCGAGGGCTTCCTGGCGCTCGAGGCGATGCTGATGGTAGAGAATGATGAGAATAAGCCAGATCGGGATGCCGCCCGCGAGGTACCACGTGGCATCCGACATGGCGGGGCTTTGCGCCCACGCGCCGCCTAGCCCCATCGCGATGGTGAGGATGATCTGAACGATCAGCCCCGCCAGCGCGGCGGTCACCGCTCTCGAGTAGGTCTGCTGGTCCTGTGCCATGATGCGCTCTTCGCCTCGCTCAATGCCTTCAGGGTGCCTGATCCGCCGGGCCACCGCGGCGCCGCGCGCCGCTCATGGTAACCGCACTTGCGGGTGGGGAAACATATGCCCAATAACCCCGGTTGTGAATCCCGCCGCCCTTGCCGCTAAGATGCCCCGCAAACTCCAGTCGGCCTCCCCATGACCCCTCGGAAAGACCCGCCCCCCGATGATCCAGCAACTGACCACCATCGCGCGAAACACTTTCACCGAAAGCCTCCGCCAGCCGGTCTACGTCGTGGTCATGCTGGTGGCGACGCTGGTCCTGGTGTTCATTCCGACCATGGCCGCCTACACCATGGACGACGACAACCAGTTCATGCTCGAGATGAGCCTTTCGACGCTCTTTCTCGGGGGCGTGCTGCTCGCGGCCTTCACCGCCACCGGCGTCCTGAGCGAGGAGGTCGAATCCAAGACCGTCCTCACCGTCATCAGCAAGCCCGTCGCGAAACCCGCCTTCGTGGTGGGCAAGTTCCTGGGCGTCGCCGCGGCGATCACCCTGGCGTACTGGATTCTCTGCGTCATCACGCTTCTGACCGTCCGACACCAGGTCATGCAGACCGCCAGCCACCAGTTTGATCAGCCGGTGCTGACCTTCGGCTTCCTGGCGGTGCTGCTGGCGGTCTCGATCGCGGCTCTGGGCAACTACTTCTATCACTGGGCGTTCACCTCGACGCTCACCTGGTCCCTGTTGGTCTGGCTCTCGGTCGCCTGGGTGCTGGTGCTGCTGATCGACAAGGAGTGGCATTTCCAGCCCCTCACCGCGGAGTTCGGCGAAGAAGGCTCGCTCCTGGGCGGGCAACTGATGATCGGGCTGCTGCTGATTTATCAAAGCGTGCTCATCCTCACGGCCGTCGCCATCGCCTGCTCGACGCGGCTGGGGCAGATCATGACCATCGTCGTCAGCGCGGGCGTATTCCTCCTGGGCGTGGTGAACAACGCCCTGTTCGGGCGATACGCCGATGAATCCGCCTTCGCCGCCTTCATGTTCCGCATCACGCCCAATCTTCAGTTCCTCTGGCCGGGTGACGCCCTGCTTCAGGGCAACGACTTCACGGCCGGTTATGTCCTCATGGTCAGTGTCTACAGCGTGCTCTGGGCCGGCGTCGCCCTGGCGCTGGCGGTGGCGCTCTTCCAGACCCGCGAGGTCGGGTAAGCGTCCAGGCCCGCACCCGACGCGCCTCAGTGGGCGTGGGCGGCGGCCGCTCCGCCCGCGTGGTGATGTTCCATCTCTACGTGGTGCCCCCGGTGGGCCGCATCTTCCGCTCGGGCGAGCGCCTGGGCTTCGGCGTGTTCGATGTCCTCGCCCGCACGCACCAGACGTGCGGAGTTGAAGATCACCACCAGCCCGCTCGCCACGTGCAGCAGCGCCGCGACGATCGGACGAAGCTCCCCCACCGCCGCCAGCGTCCCGAACACCAGGATGAACCCCGCCCCCAGCACCAGGTTCTGACGGATGACGTTGCTGGTCATCCGTGACAACCGCAGCAGAAACGGAATGCGGTTGAGGTTGTTGTTCATGAGCGCAATCGACGCCGAATGGATCGCCACGTCGCTGCCCGCGGCCCCCATCGCGATCGAGATGTCCCCGGCCGCCAGCGCCGGCGCATCGTTCACGCCGTCGCCGACCACCGCGACCCGGTGGCCTTTTTCCTTGAGCGCATCGACCATCTCCAGCTTTTCGTGGGGCAGCACCTCCGCGCGATATTCGGTGTGCATCTGGGCGGCCACCCGGCGGGCCACCGATTCGCGGTCGCCGGTGACGATGATCATGCGCTTCATGCCCTGCTCGCGGAGCTGGTCGATCGCGGCCGCCGCCTCGGGGCGGGTGTTGTCCGCCAGCCCGATCCATCCCAGCAGCTGGCCGTCGCGCACCACGAACAGGACGCTCAGCCCCTCGGCTTCGGGGCTGGACTGCGCGGCCTGAATCATGTGCTTGGCTTCTTCCCCCAGGCCCGCGGAACCGTTCTGAGTCAGCCAGTTGGCGCGACCGACGTAGATCATGCTCCCATCGACCGCGGCGATGACGCCCCTGCCTGAAACCTCCTCAAATCGCGAGGGTTCGGAAAGGTGCAGCCGGGCCTTGCGCGCGACCGCGGCGACCGCCTTGGCCACCGGGTGCTTCGAGTTCTGCTCCGCGCTGGCCGCGGCCCGCAGCATGTCCGCCGC
>JBGTFI010000642.1:0-1892 GCA_041747335.1 Phycisphaeraceae bacterium
GGGCCTCGGTCGCCCGCCCGATCTCGGACCCGTCCGCCGCGATCAGCACCGCCTCGCCCGCGTCCGGCCCGATCAGCCCCACCGCGATCGACAGGGTCGTCGTCTTCCCCGCCCCGTTCGGCCCCAAGAGCCCGAACACCTCCCCACGGCGCAGCTCCAGCGACAGCCCGTCCACGGCCGTCACCTTGCCGTACCGCTTCACGATGCCACGCAGGCTCAGCACGCCACCATCATACCTCAGGACGCCGTTCCCCCATCACGCGGTCCCAATAGTCCCGGAGCGTCAGCATCGCTGCCCCGATCCCGTCCGTCTCCACACCCGCTTCGTACGCTAGCGTCCCGAACTCCGCCGACCATGAAGCAGGCACATCCGGAATCTGGAACGGGACCGCGTGCGTCGCCCGCCGCGCAAAGGTCGCTTGCACCGCGGCCCGCAACAGGCCCCGATCCATCCGCCCTCGCTCGATCAACACGAGGATGTCGACCAAGTCTTTCACCCTCGTGCTCTGGCGATCCGGCCAGGGATAGGTCATCGCATGGATCTTCTCCGCGAACTGAACCTCCCTGGGCACGGCCCGCACCGTCGCCGGACCAACACCGGCAAAGCGGAGCATCCCCTCCCCGATCAACTCTTCAGACGCTCCGACCACGACATCCCCGAAGCCGACATCGACATGGAATCGCGCATACTCGCGGCCCGCGAGCATCGCCACCACTGGGAACCGACCCCCGCCGCTCGGCGCTCCCGACAACTCCTGCCGGACCGCGTCGAACCGGAACACGAGAAAATCCCCGGGATCAATCTCCGCGGCCTCCTGCAGCCGGTCACGCAACCCCGCAAGCCGCACGCTCAACAGACCTTCACCACCATCCACCGTCAGATCGAGGTCCCGTGTCGTCCGCGCCCGCGGCCGATACCGCAACTCCATCGCGTACCCGCCCTTCAAGAGCCACGGCGCATCGGAACGCATGAACAACCGGGCGAGCAGCCGCTCCATAACGACCTTCAGCCGCAGGTCGTTGATCGGGACGCCCCGCACCCCGGCCTCCGCCCGCAGCCGCTCCTCCAACGCTTGCCGGAAAGCCGCGGCGCTGGCATATCGCCCGGCGGTCACTCCGCGACCCCGCACGCGTCGAGAGCCCTGAGCATCCGCGACAGCCCTCCCCGCTCCGCCGCATCCCGAAGTCTCGCACGCCGCACCACACCGCGATCGATCGCGTCACCCACCGCCTTGGTCAGCTCGTCATCCCCCACATCATCGGCCTCCGCCGCGTCCATCAGGGTCCGCAGGGGATTGGTGACCCGGAAACCCTCGCGATCCTCCAGCTCCGTCGCGTCAACGGCACCGCGGTGCAGCACGTACCCGCGCGGCGCCGCCTTGCGGAATCCCGGCGGCACAGTCAGGTGGATCGACCTGGCGAACAGATCTCCCAGCCCGTGCAGGGCCAGCGCCGTGCGATGGGACACCACCGCCTGCGCCCGATCATCCGCATCCCGGCTCCAGAAAGACGCCCGCACCAGATCGTCATGCTCCGACAGCGGCATCGTGGGCACACGATACAGCCCCCGCTCCGCGCGCTCGAAGTTCCCGGCAGCCGCGTGATACGCCAGACGCCGCCGGTCGTAACCCAGCCCCGACGCCTGCCGCGCCGTGAAGTAACCGCCCTGGCGTGCCGCCAGCACCGCGATCTCGCGAAGAATCGGTTTGCCGCTCTGATAAGCCATGCACGAATGTCTCAATAATCGAGACAATCATACCATAGACTGAAGCCCAAAGAGGGCAGAACACCAAAATTTTCCCTAAATCTGGAAATCTCGTCCCACCCTCACCCTGACACCACCTGTTCTACCCTATCCCCCATGCCCACCCCCCCGTCCCCCCCCTCCTCCC
>JBGTFI010000643.1:0-1827 GCA_041747335.1 Phycisphaeraceae bacterium
ATCCCCGTGATTCACCATCCCCGCCGCGTCCCCGTGCGAGTCCGCGACCACCCGCCCATCCGAGGCGATCACCGTCAACCGTGCATCCGTCAAACGCCCTAGCTCCCGACACCAGGCTTCGATCTCACCGCGAGCATCCCCCGCCAACCAGCCCCGCCGCGCAAGCTCCCCCGCCCCCGCCCGCGCAATCCGCTCCAAATCCGCGAACATCCGCTCACGATGCGCCTGCTCGATCATCCGATGACCGACCACCCCCATCACCCCGATCACCAGCACGATCGCTCCCACAACCGGCCAAAGCAATCGAGACCAAAGACGCGGAGGCTTCATAGGAACATTATCGCACGAAAGCGATTGACCATCATTCGGGCGGGCTGAAGACCCTGCCGACTGTCAAGGAGTCGGCGGCGGGGATTCTGACGGGGGGCCTATCCCCCGCGTGCCTTGACGAGCATTTCAATCCATGGGCGCAGGTACCTGCCGTTGTCGTGATACGTTCGGCCGCTCACCAGGTTCCCATCCACCACGCAGGGTTCATCCACGTAGATTCCGCCGCACACCTCCAGGTCGAACCGGCACTTGGCGACGGTGGCCATGCGCCGGCCTTTCACGCACCCGGCGCGGGCGGGGATCTCGACACCGTGGCAGACGCTGGCGATGGGTTTGTTCTGCTCGAAGAAGTGGCGGGTGATGGCGAGCAGGCGCTGATCCTCGCGCAGGTATTCGGGGGCGCGGCCGCCGGAGAAGAAGATGCCCAGGTAGTCATCCGGATTCACATCGCGGAAGGCGATCTCGGCGCGGATTGTGTAGCCCTCCCACTCCTTCGTGATCGTCCAGCCGGGCTTCACTTCGTGCATGACCATCTGGTAGACCCGCGCTTCGGGCGCGGCGACGACGGGCTCGAAGCCCTCCTCCTGAAGGCGGTAGTAGGGATAGAGGGTGTCGAGCGTTTCGCTGGCGTCGCCGACGATGAGCAGAACCTTGTTCGACATCCGCTCACTCCCGCGCGCTGCCCATGGCGTTCAGGCCCGACCAGTCCATTTCATACACCACGTGCCCTGAGGGGGTAAAGCCCAGGCGCTGGTAGGTCGCCAGCGCGGGGTGGTTCGCGGTTTCGACGTAGAGGCGCAGGCCGACGGCGTCGGGGCTTTGCCGCGCGGCGCTTTCGATGTGCGCCAGCAGCGCGCGGAACACACCCCGTCGGCGATGCTCGGGCGCGATGTAGACGCTCTGGAGCCACCAGATGACCCCGTTTCGCCAGTCGCTCCACTCGTAGGTGACCATCGCCTGGCCGATGACGGCGTCGTGGACACGGGCGACGAAGTACCGGCCGAACGCGGGCCTTTCCATGAGGGCGCGTGTTCCGGCGAGAACGGTGTCGGGGTCGAGGCGGCGGTGTTCGGTCTCCAGCGCCATCGCTTCGTTGAACCGCGCGATGACGGGGGCATCGTCGGGCGCGGCGTCGTGGATGAGGAGGGTGTGAGGGGACGTGGTGGTCACGAGGGCATTGTAGGGGAATCCGAATGACATAGGCACGAATTTGACGCGGCCGTATTGTGCCTGGTCATCACCCGATCGGTGAGAGATCCGTGGGGCGGGCGTCTCGCCCGCCTCAGGCCGAAGGCCTGAAATGACGACACCTTGTGGCACCTCTTTGACAGGGATTTGCGGCTTCGCCGCAATGGCGGGCGAGACGCCCGCCCCACTGGATCAGACCAGTAGTTCAATGTGATCGCGGGTAATGCGGAGGGTCAGTCCGCCGGCGAGGTTGAAGCGGCGCTCGCCGCCTTGTGTATCGCGGATGGCGCTGAGGACCGGGCCGAGGGC
>JBGTFI010000644.1:0-2543 GCA_041747335.1 Phycisphaeraceae bacterium
CGTGCTGCGCATCGCGGGCGTGCGTCAGGGTCAGTTCCGCGGGATCGACCTCGATCCGCTCGATGCGCGGCAATGGCGGCGTCGGCAGGTGATCCTCCGCCGCGCGAACCACGCCCGCGCCGACGCCGCAGCACCACGCCGCAAGGAACAGGGTCGTGGTGGCGCGACGAATAATTCGAATCATGGGCTTTGCTCTCATTCCGAGGTGTCTTCCACGCCGCGGCCGCCGCATCGAACCTGCCCGAACGGGCTTGCAGCCATCGCGACGGTGTCTCCCGTGTGCGATACGTCCATCTATCTTACGCCATCCCAGGACGGAGGGCTACCCATAAAGCGTCTGAAACTTCCGATTATCCTCCACCCCCTTCCGCTCGCCGGTGGACCCAAGCCCTCGATCCTCCACGTCCCTACTCGCCCTCCCCGGCTTTGCGCGGTGGGCGGTAGAGGTCGAGGTAGAACTCGAAGAGGTCCTTGCCGTGAACGCTGGTGGTCCGGCGGTGCTGGAACCCGAACCGGTCGAACAGGTCCAGCGCCGCGTCCGGATCGAAGCGCGTGTCGAAGACCACCTTGAGGTACCCGTGATGCTGGCAGTGTTCCAGGGCTGTTTCGACCAGCCGACCGGCGATGCACGTCCCCTGCCAATGGGGCGCCACCCGAAGGCGGCGGATCTCGGCGGTGTGCTCCTCATCCCGCGCCACCCCGATCATCCCCAGCACCTGGCCCTCGATTTCCGCGACCCAGAAATGGTTCGCCTCCTCAGCTAAATAGGCATCGTGGATGTTCTCAATGTCCGCCCCCGTGTCATTGGGGGCGATCTGGCCCGCGAGCAGCCCCTGGGTGTAAAGCCAGGTCACCGACTCCTGGTCGGCATCCACATAAGTTCGCACCCGAAGCAGATCTTCCAGGTTCTCGGGGGGCATCTCGGTCATAAAGCCAACTGAATAAGCATCTTAGGCGCCGGACGATGTTTCCGTGGTTTCGATGGCGCTCCCCCATTCCCTGGCGCCGCGGCGCGCAGTGATAGCATATCAGCGCCCGTCAAGCCAATGGACCGTGAAACGATCCGTCGCAACGTCCAGCACGGCCGCCGAATACCGTGCCGCCCGGTGCAGCGCTCCGGGGTTGAGGATCCGCGTCGCACTGATGCGCTCATCGCGAACCTGATGGGTGTGTCCGTGGCAGAGGTAGTTCACCTTCCCGGCCAAGGCCTCGCGCATCAACCGTTCGATGTGCCCGTGAGTGAACGCGACGACCTTGCCCTCCACCGACAAACTGCCTCCAGGATGATCAACCTCCATCCCCAGCTCGCGGGCGTATCGTGACAGGCCGTCAATGTCGTCATCGGTGTTTCCGAAGACCACCCGCACGGGCACGATCCCGCCGTCCGGCGCTTCCACGAGCAGGGCCTCCAGCACCGCCCGCGACCCCACATCACCCAGGTGCAGCAGCACCTGCGCCCCATCCTCTACCACCCGCGAAGCCGCCCGCGCGGTGATCGCGGCCCGGCCGTGGGAGTCCGATAACAAACCGATGCGCGTCATGCGACAAGCCTCCGGGCGGATCATATCAGCCGCAAGACCGCATCCGGCTTATGATGATGCTCCCCGCCCATGACCCCCATCCCCGAAATCCTCGAAGAACTCCGCCAGGGACGCATGATCGTCCTGATGGACGATGAACACCGCGAGAACGAGGGCGACCTCGTCTGCGCCGCTCAGCGGATCACCCCGCAGACCGTCAACTTCATGCTTCGTGAGGGCAGGGGGATGCTCTGCGTCGCGCTGGCGGGGTCCATCTGCGACCGGCTGGACCTTCAGCCGCAATCCCCGGTGAACACCGCTCAGCTCGGCACGGCCTACACGATCACCGTGGACGCCCACCATCGTCACGGGGTGACGACCGGCGTATCAGCTTCGGATCGTGCGACCACCATCCGTCTGATGGCCGACCCCGCCGCCACGGTGCATGACTTTGCCCGCCCCGGCCACATGCAGCCGCTGCGCGCCCGCGAGGGAGGCGTGCTGGTCCGCGCGGGGCAGACAGAAGGCTCGGTCGATCTTTGCCGCCTGGCGGGGCTGGAGCCTGCGGGGGCCATCATCGAGGTGATGAACGAGGACGGGTCCATGTCCCGACGGGCGGACCTCGAACAACTCTGCGCCAAACACCAACTCAAGCTCTGCACCGTCGCGGACATCATTCAATACCGCCTCCAGCGCGAAAAGCTCGTCCACCGCATCGCCGAGGCGCCCTTTGAGAACGACTTCGGCCGCTTCCGCCTGATCGCCTACGAAAGCCAGGTCGACGCCCTGCCCCACATCGCCCTGGTGGCCGGGGATCTCGGCCGGTGCGACCCGCGGGGCGAGCCTGTCGAGCACGAGCACCCGGTCCTGGTGCGCATGCACAGCCAGAACGTGCTGGGGGATGTCTTCGGCGACCACACCCAGCCGTCGGACCGCACCCTCCGCGCCGCGATGCGGACGATTCAGGCCGCGGGCATCGGCGCGATTGTCTACCTGCGGCACGACACCATGGGCGAGGGCCTG
>JBGTFI010000645.1:0-9121 GCA_041747335.1 Phycisphaeraceae bacterium
GACGCGGCGCGCGGGCGGGCCTTCGCGGCCGCGGCGGGTTGCGCTGCCTGCCATGCGCTGCCGGTGGAAAATGAGCTTCAGGCCCCGTCGCTCGAAGCCATCGCGGAGGTGGACTGGGCTTTGAAGGGATGTCTCGCGGACGATCACCTCGCCGCGGTCCCGCGCCTCGCGCTCGATGACCGGCGGAAAGATGAGATCATCGCGTTCGCCCGCGAAGCACTCGCTTCCGTCACGCGTTCCAGCCCGATCGAGGCCGCACAATACCGTATGGCGCAGCTTCAGTGCGCGGCGTGTCACAGCCGCGACGGGCAGGCCTCGCGCTGGTCGTCACTCCCGCGAGAGGAAGATGAGGGCGATGAATACGGCTACGACGGCGGCGAGGGCGGGACGGCGATCCTCCTTCCCCCGGACCTGACGTTCGCCGGGGAAAAGCTGCATCGCCGCTGGATCGAAGAGCTCCTCGCAGGCGGGCATGACCACCGTGTTCGGCCGTGGATGCCCGCGCGCATGCCGGCATTCCCGAAGGACGCCGCACTCCTGGCACGCGGCATCGCATTCGATCACGGCATCGGCGGGCCGGATGAGGAGACCGCTTCATCATCGGACATAAACCCGGAGGAGAACCCCGTGTCTGTGGGTGAGGCGCTTCTAAGAGACGGCGGCGGGCTGGGGTGCATCACCTGTCACTCAGTCGGCGAGGAGCCGGCCAGGATGCAGCTTGCCTTCGGCGTGATCAACCTTCAGCACGCCGCTCTTCGATTGCGACCTGAGTATTACATGAGGTGGATGCTAAGCCCCCAGCGCATCGATCCGCTCACCCCGATGCCCGCGTTCGCGGATGAGACGGGGCGCACCGCCCTGACCACGCATTTCAAGGGTGATGGCCGGATGCAGTTCGAGGCGATTCGTCTGTTTCTGGAGGATCGTTTCCTCAGCGGCGGTGCGGCTACAGCTCAACCTCCCGTCCCGCCTGGCTCGACTGATAGACCGCCTCGATGATCCGCTGCACCGCCCGGCCTTGCACGCCGGGGGCGAGCGGCGTCTGGCGCGTCTCGACGCTCTGGACAAAGTGTTTGAGCTGTTCCTGAAAACGATCCACCGGACGCAGCGCCGGGGCGATGTCCACGTTGTGCCCGTGCATCTCCGTCGCCAGGCGCAGCTCCTGCCCGCCGAGTTGGAAAGTGATCCCACCGCGATCGCCGAACAGCCCGATCAGGTTGCGCGTGGAATCGTTGGGGAAGTTGCCCGCCCAGGTCGCGTTGAGCTCGAGCGTCAGCCCGCCGTCGAACCGCACCAGCGCGTGCGCGGCGTCCTCGACATCGAAGCGTCCCTCGAAGTTGGGCGGACCGGCCCACATGTCCTCGTAGAGGTAGTTTTTCATCCGCGGGCCGAAGCTCGCATGGACCTGACCGCTCACCCGACGCGCTTCGGGGAACCCGGCCAAATGCATCACCAGGTCGATCGCATGAACCCCGATGTCGATCAGCGGACCACCCCCCGACATCGCTTTGGTCGTGAACCACCCGCCCAGGCCCGGAATGCCCCGGCGGCGGTAGTAATTGGCTTTGAGGTGGTAGAGCTTGCCCAGCGCGCCGGCTTCGATGAACGATCGCGCGGCGTGGGCGACCGCTGAGCAGCGCTCCACGAAGCCGACTTGGAGGATCCGCCCGTGCCTGGCAGCCGCTTCGATCATCGCATCGCACTCGGCGACGTTCATGGCCATGGGCTTTTCGACCAGCGCGTCCTTGCCGGCCTCCATCGCCGCGATCGAGAGCGCGGCGTGCGCATGGTTGGGCACGGCGACGATGACCGCGTCGACATCCGCCTGCCTGAAAAGCTCCTTCGCGTCGGCGAAGGCGTGGGGAACTTCGAACTCCTTCGCAATCGCCCGCGCCAGCTCGTGGTTGAGGTCCGCGACGGCGGCGACGGGAAGGCGCGCATCGCGCGCGGCGCGCAGGTGAACTTGGCCGATGTTTCCGACGCCGACGATGCCCAGTCGAGTGCTCATGGGTAGGTGATTCCAGGATTGTCAGTGACAGACCCCGGCCGCGCTACGGACCGACCGCCGAGCGCACCGCGCCGGGGTTGAGGACGGTGATCTTCTTGTCCCGCAGATCCCAGCGGATCGCCTGGGCGGGGTAGCTGGTGGGGCGGTCGGCGTCGATGATGTAGGTGTACCTTCCGGGGTTCGATTCCAGCAGCACCGACTGATCGGCACCCAGGAACGTGAGCTTGTCCGTGCGGACCTCGCGCGTCCCTGAGATCAGCCGCACACGATCGACCTCGTCCGCGCCCCCCGCCCGCACGGCGATCAGCTTCGGTGTCGGAGGATTCTTTCTTAGCCAGATGTCCAGCCCGCCGGTCTGCTGCATGTCCGCGGCCAGGTTGTCGGCGCTCAATTGCATCACGTCCGCCTCTTCGGCCGGGCGGTGCAGCATCACGACGTTGCCGGACATCGAGACATCGTTGTGCGCCGCGTCAACGGTCATGCCCCGCGTCCACTCGAAAAGCGTCGCGCCCCGCCCCGAGAAACTCACCTGCGGAAGCACGGCGTTCATCTCCCCGTCCGCGGGCGCGGGGCGGTAGTCCTCGATCTGCATCCAGCCCGCCCCGTCCACGTAAAGCCTCTCTTCCGCCTGGTTGAAGCGCAGCACGCTCCCACCCAGGCGGAACCGCGTCGCGAGCCGCCCGCCCGGTTGGTCCACCCACGTCTGCGACGCGAACAGTGTCTTCTCGCCCCGCGCTTCGATGGTCCTCACCGCGCGGACCGCGTCCACCACCCGTCCCCCGTCCGCCGAACCTGAAGTCGACGCGGGCCTGGACGACTCCATCGCGCGCGGTGAAAAGGCGATGTCCAGCTCCGTGGTGGTCAGGTGCGACTCATCGCGCCCGCTGAGCGCCTCGGTTCGCACGTCCCCGCGAAACGTCGCCATCCCCGCCGGTTGATCGAAGCGCATATGACGCGACCAGTACACCGTCAGCGTTCCCGCGTTGGCCTCCTCCCCCGTGCGCGTCGTGAACGTCGACTGCCCCGCGCCGGGCGCTTCGATGACCTGTGCCTCGGGTTGAAGGATGATCCGCATCGACGACAGCCGCCCGTCGGGATGCAGCACCTGCGCAAGCTCGCTCTGCCCATCGAGGGTGATGAGATCCTTGTCCGGCTCCGCCCGAAGTCGATGCGCGGCGACGGAGATGGACTGCGAAGGCATCTCGACGCGCACCTCCCCCTCGGCCACCACGTTGGCGATCCGCGTCCGGCTGGATCGCCAGTCCGCTTCCGCGGGCGCTCGATCCGCCCCCGTAGCGGGTACATCCGAAATACGCGCCGGCTGCGGATCGGGAGCGCCAAGGTCGGCAACCGGTTCGGGCGCGGGTTCGTCGGCCGCCTCCGGCGCGAACGAGACCTCGAGGTGGTTCGCGGTAAGCCGGGTGTTCTGCTCGTCGAGGGCGACCACGCGTCCGTCGGCGATGAGTGCTTGCGGGATAAACTCACCGCCAGCGTCCCCGGCCAGCAGCAGCGACAGGTCATCCGCCTGGAGATCCAGCGCCTGATTCGTGCGCGGATCGCGGATGTTCAGCCGCGCCTGCCCGATCGCCCGCAGCCGCGCCGGTTCCCCGTCCGTTGCGGCCAGCGGCACCTCCAGTTCCTGCGCATCGAGTTCGACGCGCGGGTCGGGCAGGCGGACCTTCACATCCCCGACGAACGCGGCGCGCTCAAGTCCGGCCAGTTGATTAAGGAACAGCCGGGAGTTCGTGTCTTCGCGCTCGCGGTGCTCGCGCGCCGCGAGCAGCAGATCCACCTTCTTCGTCCAGGTGATCGCCAGACCCAGCGGCAGCGGGGATTCACCGCCCGCGACGCCCTCGGCCGAGAGCGGAGCGAACGAGCGCAGGCTTCCTGCCCCCTCGAGTGTCGCCGCACCGTCATCCTGGTCGAACGTGATCGACCTCGATGCGATGCGGATGCCCTTGCCCGGCGATTCAATCTCCAGCGGAATCGTCTCGTTCCCGACCAGGTCCACCCGGCTGGTGCTGCTGAGAAAGTGCAGCCGGGCAGCCGTGATGCGGTCTCGCTGCGGCGTGCGGATGACCAGCGGTTGACCCGTCAACGTCGCGAACACCGCGCCCTGCCGCACCTCCACCACCGGGGCATCGGAAGGCGGATCATCGACCGGTGTGAGCACCATCCGCCCGGTCCAGCGCACGCGAACACGCTCGATGCCCGGCACGGCGGCAGGCTCGGCCTGCGCCATCGCCAGCGCGGCGAACCGGGCGGGCAAGGGCAGCATGGGTGACTGGGGTGAAGTCGATCCGCCGGCCCCAAGGATCTGCCTTTCATCCGCCTCCAGTGTGAGGAGCAGATCGAGACGATCGGCGGCGATCGTCCCCGCATCGGTCTCGATCATGATCTCTCGCTCGCACCGCACCGCGTAGAGCTGGTGCGGCGAAGCCGCGGCCGCGTCCGGCGGTTCAGGCCCGGATGGAGGCGCGGCATCCCGCTTCGATTCCCGTGATGTCTCCAGCAGCGCCGCGCGGTCGATGTCCAGGTGGCCGCTCTGGAGCACCTCCAGCCGTTCGATGCGCTTGCGCAGCTCGTTGTAGGTCATGCTCAGCCCCACACCGCGGAACTCGACGCGCGGGGCGACGATGCGCAAGGGCTGGTCGCTGTCGATCTGTCCGAGCTCGAGGTCAAACCGTACCGAATCCAGGAACACGCGCAGCTTCAGGTGCGGGTTCGAGGTTGCTTCGGTGAAGTCGGGCTTCTGCCCGGGTGGGGCTTCGAGGAGCGTCAGGACGACCTCGCCCTCAAAGTCTCCGGCGCGGGGCTGATTCTCCGGCGCATCGAACCGCCCGCGCTCGGCCCGCACCGAAAGGACGCGGTGGGGTGCCAGGTAGATGTGCGCGCGGGGTTTCACCGCCTGGGCCCTGCCCTGGGGAAGAGGCTGAAACTCATCCGCGAAAATGCGCACGAGCTGCCCCGACGCCGTCAGGTAGTCGGCGGTGAAATCCCGCGTCGCCCCCAGCACCGGCTGATCACCGCCCAGTTCGGCATCCGATGCCCAGCGCGGCGCCACCGCCCGGGGACGCTCCTTCTCCGCACCGCCGCGCGGATCGGGGCCGTCAAACAGCAGTGTCAGCAGAAAAAGACCCAGCGATAGGATGGCCACGGCCCCAATGACCGCATAGCGGGCGTTCATGCGAACAGTATCCGTCGGAAGCGTCCCTCCGACAAGCGGCCGGTTGCGTCTTAAGTCTTGAGTCTCGGGTCTGGAGCCTTGAGTCAAAGAGGCGCGAATCAAGCTGCCGGGCAGAGATGGCCTTACACTCCGGCGGCCGCGCAGTGTGTCGCGAGGTCGTCCAGTGGGATGGTGCTCTGCTGCCCGCCGGCCAGATCCTTGACGATCACCTGTCCCGCGGGCGTCGCATCGTCGAGGAGTACCGCCAGCCGCGCCCGCACGGTAGAAGCGTCTTTCAGCAGCTTGCCCAGGTTGCGCGTCGACTTGTAGCTGAACCGCGTGTGCAGCCCCGCGAAGCGCAGCCCCGCCACCACGCCCGGCAGACGCTCGGCCGCCCCGTCGCTCAGGGCGATCACGAACACATCCGGTGGCGGCGCCACGTCTCTTGCGAGCAGCCCCTTGTCGATCAGCACGTTGGTCAGCACCACGTCCCCCATGCCGAAGCCCACGGCCGGCGTCGGCGGGCCGTCGAAGAGCTCGATGAGCTGGTCGTACCTTCCCCCGCCGGCGATGGCCCGCTCGGCCCCGCTGATCTCGTGCATCTCGAACACAATCCCCGTGTAATACGCAAGCCCGCGGACGATCCCCAGGTCGTATTCGCACCAATCGGCGATCCCGAATGCCCGGAGCTGCCGGTCGAGTTCCTCGAGATCGCTGAGGTTCTGTCCCATGCCGATCGAGCGCCGCATATGGTCCAGATCCCCAGCCGGGTACTTGCGCCGGCAGGTTTGCTCGAAGCGCTCGACGGTCGGCGCATCGAGGCCCAACGCCGCCGCCTGTCGCGTGAACTCCTCCTTCATGAGCTTGTCGCGGCGGTCGAGCAGGTCGAAGGCGTCGAGAATCTTCTCCTCCTTCACACCGATGCGCGTGAGGATGTGTTTGACGGTCTGCCGGTGGCTGATCTTCACCTTCACCTGCTGGGATGTAAGACCCAGTTCGCGGAACAGGTCGATCGCGGTAAGGATGACCTCGGCGTCGGCCGCGGCCGAATCGAGGCCCAGCAGGTCCACGTTCCATTGCCAGAACTCGCGCAGGCGTCCGCGTTGCGGGCGTTCGGCGCGGCAGAAGTTGGGCGTCGCGAACCACTTGATGGGTTTGGGCAGGGCGTTTGCCTGGGCCGCGACCATGCGGGCGAGGGTGGGGGTGAACTCCGGGCGGATCGCCAGCTCCCGTCCGCCGCGGTCGCTGAAGTGGAACAGCTCCGAGACGATCCCCTCGCCGGACTTGACCTTGTAGAGGTCCAGCGACTCGAAGATCGGCCCATCGACGTGCTCGAACCCGTTACGGATCGACACCCTTCGCCAGGCGTCGACGACATAATTGCGAACCGCCATCTCGGCGGGAAAAAAGTCACGAGTGCCTTTGGGGGATTGGAAGCGCATTGTGTTGTGCGTTGTGTGTTCTGGGTTGTGGGTTGTGGGTTCTGTGTGGTGTGTTTCAGTAAGTGAGCTGACTGGTGGACGGAATGCGTGACCAACTCAGGTCGTGACTCCCTCGGAAGATGAGTGGCTCGACCCGGCAAACTTACTCCCGCGTTGATTCGTCGCATTCAGGTATCGAATGAACCCACCCAGCAGGTTGGCCACGTGGGCTGCCAGTTCATAGGCCTCGCGAAACCGGTCTTGATCGAGATGGCCGGCGTCGAGGGCCACGTAGAGCTGTGACTGAATCTCAGCGGCCGATCCCTTCGCAATCGAAAGAAAGTGGACGAACTCACGGTTTCCTCCACGGTTGAACCCTTCAGCAATGTTGGACATGACAGAGACGGCCGCACGGCGCATCTGATCCCGGAGCGGGAAATCCCTGCTGAATGAGCCATCATCGCTGTGATGATACACCAGCTTCGTCAGCGCGCGTGCCTTCTGCCACGCCTCGATGTCCTCAAACCGCTCGATTCGACCCATCGTCAACTCCAGCGCATGCCTTGCCTGACGCAGAACACACAACTCACAACACACAACCTACTTGACCCCCACCATATACGCCACCCACGCCGGATCGCTTTCGGCCTGCTTGCGCTTGCGGTAGATGTCGTTGCCTTCGCCGGTCTTCTTGTTCGTGCCCTCCCAGTAGACGTGGCTCGCGGAAAATCCCGCCTCAGCCAGCAGCTCCCGTACCTCAGGGATCGTCCACAGCCGCCAGTCGTAGCGGAAGGCCTCCTTCAGCGAGCTGTCATCGGGAAAGTTGAAGTGGATCAGGCAGGTGATGTCGTGCGTGATCGGGTCGAAGCGGCGCTGCTCCCAGACGTACTCGAACCGGCCGATGTTGCGGTAGTCGTTGTGGTCCTCCTCCAGCGTCTCGTACCCGCCCATGATATCCAGCACCAGCACGCCGCGCTTCTTCAAGTTCGCCCGCGCCGCCTCGAAGTATTCGCGAAGCTCCGCGCGCGTCTTGAAGATGAAGTACGAGAAGTTCTGCGCGGCCACGATGTCCGCTTTCTCCGCGTGGCCTTCGCGCACATCGCCCTGAATCAGGGTGATCCGCGCCCGCTCGGTCTCGGCCAGTTTCGCCTGGTTGTGCCCGATGCCCCAGGCCAGGGGTTCGGGGTCGAGGTCCACGCCGATCGCCCGACGCCCCGGCCGACGATGCACCCACCGGCAGCAGATCGCGTGCGTCCCGCAGAAGTCTTCCCGCAGGACCGTTGGCCGGGTGCCGAACTCGGCTTTGTAAACCCGGTCGAAAAACGCCACCTCGTGGTCAGGCTCCTGGACCGCCTGCTGATAGAGGTGATACTTGTCCGCCCGCTGGGCGAGCGTAAGGGCGGCGTCTTTTCCCTGGCCGTTCGTGGCCGATCGTTGGGACTTTCGTGGCATAGGCGGGGAATGTAGTGGATGATGCGGCGAGTGGAAAGCGGGGCACGTTGCCGGGTGCCATGCCCTCGCGCAGCGTGGGCATGTGGCGATCGAAGTCCCCTGTCGCCCCGGCGCCATTTGATGTCTGCCGTGAATAAGGCCGATCGTGCATCTCGGCCCCCCCATGCCCACACCTCGCGAGGATCTCGCACCCAACGCGCCCTTCATCAAGCCCCTCTACTTCTCCCCCCGCTTCAGCCCCGCCGCCTTGTACAGCGCGCCCACCTCCGCGCCCGTCAGCGGACGCCACTGGCCCGGCGCAAGGCCCGTCAGCTTAAGCGGCCCAAGTGCGATCCGCTCAAGCTGCCGCACCTTGTGCCCTAGGCGCGCGACCATGCGGCGGATCTCACGGTTCTGACCCTCACGCAACGTCACCAGCAGCGTCGTCCGGTCGCCGTGCTTGGCGTCGCGCCGCCGGCCGAGCATCTTGATCTTCTCCATCCCCGCCTTCTTCGGGCCTTTGCCGCGGGTGGCGAGGATCAGGCCCTTCTGAAGTGACTCGATGTCCTGATCGCTGACATGCCCGCGGATCGAGACGCGGTAGTGCTTGGGCACTTCATAACGCGGGTGCGTCAGGTGATTCGTCAGCTCGCCATCGTCCGTCAGGAGGATCAGGCCCACCGATTCCGCGTCCAGACGGCCGACGGGAAACAACCTGGCGGCCCGCACCTGGGCCGGGTCGATCAGGTCCAGCACGTTCTGCCGCCCCTGCGGATCGCTGGTGGTGGTGATGACCCTCTTGGGCTTGTGCAGGAGGATGTAGGTGAATCGAGCGGGTTTGCCGCCGGTGGCCCTGGGCGTATGGATGCGCCTGCCGTCCACCTCCACGCGGTCCGTGGCCAGGTCGACCCACGCGGGCATTTCAATCACCCGCTTTCCGTTGACCGTCACCCGCCCGGCCGCGATCAGTTCATCGGCCTCCCGCCGCGACGCGACCCCCGCGTTCGCCAGCGCTTTGTTCAATCGAATGCCCCGCTCGCGATCCGCCAGCTCGCCGCGCGGTTTCGCCGGCGGAGCGGATCGGGGCGTCCGGGC
>JBGTFI010000646.1:0-7101 GCA_041747335.1 Phycisphaeraceae bacterium
GGGGCGGCGCTCGAAGACTCGCTCTGCCCCAGCCACCCACCTCCCGCCGGACTCAGCGTCGTCGCCGGCCAAGAAGTCCCGCGCCGGCCAGAAGCAGGAGCATCCCCGAAGCCGGTTCGGGGATGGTGCCAAGGTAGTAGCGCATGGCCATGTCCCAGGCGGCGGCCCCGACGAGCGCGCCGATCTGCCGGCCGCCCAGGTCGTCCACCGAGGGGTGGATTCCGCCGAAGATCCGGGAGATGCCCGCTTCGTCCGCGGCGTCGAAGTAGGTGGCCCACTGGAAGGTCAGGTCGGCCGACGGGCCGTATTCAAACTCCAGCCCCTCGCCCTCGGGGAAGAACCACTCGAAGATGCCGCCGGGGAAGTACGCATCGCCGGTGAGGTTCATCAGCACCGTCGCCGCCGCCCGGCTGAAGGTCGAGTGCCCCGACGTATAACCGGCGAAGGGAGGCGTGACGAAGTCGTCCTGCTGATAGGGCATCCACATCTCGGCGAGAATCCAGCCGACCCCCCCGAAGTCCTCGGGCGCGTCGCGCGGAACCGGCGGAGCGCCCCGCCAGGACATCACCGCCATCTTGCCCTCGTGCCCCGCAAGGTGTTCGTGCTTCCCTCCCGGCGCCGTCGTCTGCGGCGTGATGACCTCGATCAGCCCGTCCTCAAGCGGCAGCCCGTCGGGATGGTATGTGCTGACCATCTCGTCGCCGACTTCGACCATCAGGTCGGGATCGGAGGATTGCCCGAGTTGACCCATGTAGCGGATCATCGAGATCGGGCGGGCGCCGTCGTAGACCCCCTTATGGTTCCAGGTGGCGACGGCCGCATCATGCACCGCGCCGTTGAGCGCCAGGTACAGCTTCACGTCCCATTCAAGCTGGTCGAGCACCTGTCCCGTGCCGCCGATCTGCTTGGGCTTGCCGATCGCTTCCATCTTGTCCGTCACGGCGTTGGCGATCTCGTTCCAGTGCCCCGGCGGCGCGGAGGAAAGCGGCCCGTCCGCCCAGAACTCCGCGACCATCCGCCCCCAGTCCCCAAGGTTGACGATGTTCGGCTCATAGGGCAGCCCCGTGTACGGGTTGACCGAGTGACCGGTCTGAACGTAACCGTCGATCGCCGCGTTGCCCTTCACCGCCGGGGAGATGTCGATCATCTGCCCCTGCGTCGGATCCAGCTCCGCCGTCCGGCGGATCACGTCCACCACGTCCTCCCGAAACCGCGCATCCCCCACCCCCCCCAGCTGCGGCGGAGCGCCCTGGTCGTGGTAGACGCCGTTGGCGCTGCGATCATCGGGCGTGATCGCGAAGGGCGAAACCTCTCCCCAGTACGGGCTGAGGAACCCCTGGACCTGCTGGGTGATGACCTGCCCGAACTGGTCGCGCCGCTCCCGCAGGAACTGGAGCGGCTGCCAGCGGTTGGGATCGTTCATGACGATGCCGGGCTGGTCGAAGACCAGCGGGGGATTGACCGTCTGGTACATCCCGGCGGGGATGGCGTAGTTGGCCGGTTCGTTCGCCCCGTCCGCCAGGCCGTGGGCAATGACGGACTGCGCGATGCGGTTGCCCAGGGCGGCGGGGGAGTCGCCTTCCGTCGACGTGACGTTGATGTTGTACCCCAGCGCGAACATCTGCTGGTTCAGGTCGAACGCCGTGACGAACCGCCCCGGACCGGTGCCCCCGGGGCCGTCCACAAACCGGTGACGCAAGATGCGGTAAGCGGCGTAGCTGATCGCCTCGCGCCGGGCGGCGTCCACGTCGGTCGCGGTGGCGCGCTCCTGATGGTACACCTGCATCGCCTGGTCGTCGTAGGCCGCCCAGGCGTCGAACATCGCCGCCGAGACGTGAAACAGATTCCGCGCGTGGATCGTGGGGCGGGCGGTGTCGTTGCGCACCGCGCCCAGAATCTGCTCGTTCCACACCCGCGCCACCGAATGATCGTCGATCAGCGCCGCCCTGGCGGTGGATGCAGGGCCTGACGCGACCCCCATGGCCAGTGCGAGGCTTCCCGTCGTCAATACTCGAACAGCCCAACCATCGCCCCTCCCCCATTCATCAATACAGGACATTCTGAGATCTCCTTATTCCTCACAGGTTTTACTGAAGCGCAGGTCTGCGCTCGGGGGGCGCGCCGACCGCCCGCGCAAGCTTTTCGAAGCCCTCGCGCGACTCTCCCGCATTGACAATACGGCCTGCCATGGACCGTCTCCCCGCCGTTTCCGTCGGCTGAATGTCTTGCCCTTCCGAGCTGGACCTGACAGGACATCCCCCCGCCGACCCGTGCAATGGACTGAGGAAATGCTACCCCCGTGATCCACCCTCGTCCAGAGAATCCTTGGGATCACCCGGCGGAACGGACCTGTCAGAGGCCCGTTCCGCCGGGTTCACGCCTAAATCAACTTTAGCGCCGCCGTCCCATCAACCCCGCGCCCGCGATCAGGAGGAGCATCGCGGAGGAAGGCTCCGGGATGGTCCCGGTGAAGTAGAGCATGGCCTGCTCCCACGCGGACAGGCCGACCAGGTGCCCGATCATGCGTCCGCTGATGTCGTCCGCCGCAGGATGCACCCCGCCCAGGAGGCGCGAAAGCCCCGCTTCATCGGAGGCGTCAAAGTACGTCGCCCATTGAAGGACCATCTCAGCCGAGGGATTGTATTCGGTCTCGCTGTAGGAACCGGCTGGGAAGAACCACTCGTAGATGCCGCCGGGGAAGTAAATGTCCCCCGTCAGCGCCGCCATCACCTCCGCAGGGGCGCGGTGGAACGTTGAGTGCCCCGAGACATATCCCGGAAAGGCCGGCGTCACGAAAAAGTCCGGTTGATACGGCATCCACTCTTCAGCCAGGATCCACCCCACGCCGCCGATGACGGCCGGTGAGTCGCTTGGCGGCGGAGGATCGCCCTGCCAGGAGTAGAGGGCGATCTTGCCCTCGTGTCCCGCAAGGTGTTCGTGCTTTCCGCCGGCAGCGGTGGTTTCGGGGGTGATGACCTCCACCAGACCCTCTTCAAGCATCAGCCCGTCGGGGTGGTAGGTGCTGACCATCTCGCCTCCCACCTCGACCATCAGGCCAGGGTCGGACGACTGCCCGAGCTGGCCCATGGAGCGGATCATGGAGATGGGGCGGACCGAGTCGTAGTAAGCCTTGTGGTCCCAGGCGGCGATGCCCGCATCGTTCACCGCGCCGTTGAGGGCGAGGTACATCTTGACATCCCACTCGAGATCATCGACCTCCGGTCCCGTGCCGCCGATGCGCTTGGGAATCCCCAGTGCTTCCATCGACTCCGTCACGTCGTCGCCGATGTTGTTCCAAAGCCCAGGCGGCGCGGAGGTCGGCGGCCCCAGCGACCAGAAGTCCGCCACCAGCCGGTGCCAGTCGCCCGAATTGACCACGTTCGGCTCATAGGGCAGCCCGGTATGAGGGTTGATGTCATAACCGGCGTGTTCGTACCCGGTCAGTGATGAGTTACCGCGTGAGGCCGGTGAAACGTCGATCATCTCGCCCTGGGTCGGATCGAGCTTCGAGGCGAAGCGGATCAGCTCGTGGACCTGCGCGCGGAAGTCGGCATCCCCCGCGCCGCCCAGGTGCGGCTGAGGGCCCTGGTCAAAGTAGACGCCGTTGGGACTGAGGTCCGCGGCCGTCATTGCAAAGGGGGTCACCCCGCCCCAATGGGGCGTCACAAAGTCCTGGACCTTGTCCTCAATGATCCTCCCGAACTTGTCTCGCCGTTCGCTCGTGAATTGCAACGGCGCCCAGCGGTTGGGGTCGTTCATCAACGTGCCCGGCTCGTCGAAGACCAGGGGCGGATTGACCGGCGTGTAACCGCTGGTGTCAGCGTATGCGTTGGCTTCGTTGGACCCGTCGTTGAACGTCTGATTGAGGATCGCCTGTGCGATGCGATTGCCTAGGGCGGCGGGCGAGTCGCCCTCGGTCGAATCAAACCCCGGATCATAGCCCAGGGCGACCATGTGTTCGTTGATGTTGAAGGTCGTTGCGAACCGCCCCGGACCTGAAGCGCCCGGACCATCCACGAAGCGATAACGGATGACGCGGTAGGCGGCGAAGCTGATCGCCTCCTCACGCGCCGCCTGAACGTCCGCCACCATAAGTTTCTCGTTGTGGAACACCCCGGCTGCGATTTCATCAAAGGCGGCCCAGGCATCGTACATCGCGGCCGAGACGTGGAAGAGATCCCGCCCGTGAACCGTCGGCACGAATGCGTCATTGCGGATCGCAAGAAGCGTCTGATCGCTCCACGACCGCGCGATCGAGTGTTCGATCACCGCCGCCCGCCCCTCCCATGCGCTCACCCCCAGGCAAACCCCCGCCGTCAGGGCGCCCACCGCGGCACGCCCGACACCGCCCCGACCTGCTTTACGACGCATGATGCCTCTCTCCTTGTTGCCCTCGACCCGCGAGATCGGCGACCGGCAAGACACAGCCGCCCGCGCGACGCCCTGTGGCGTCACGCAGCCGCGCCTTTCCCGCACTGACCCACTCGGCCAACCATTGACCGACACCCACAAACCGTCGGCCTTTGAGTGTCAACCCCGACTGCCCGAGGCCTGCCACGACACCCCATCGCCGAACCAGACGACAAGCCGCAGGGATCCTACCACGGGAATCCACGAATGTCCATAGTATTTGAGAGGGAACGGGCAACTGGGCTGCTTCAACGGGTATGAATTACCCAAATTACTTTCGGGGGCGACGCCAGCCGACGCCGCACCCGACACCCAGCAGGGCCATAGTCCCCGGTTCGGGCAGGGCGGCCACGATCAGCCAAAGGTCGTCCACGTCCACTGTCCCGTTCTGGTCCACATCCCCGCGAAGCAGGGTGTACGGGTCGCCGACGCCGATGCGGTTGTTGAAGTCACGGTTCGCCAGCCAGAGGTAGAGGTCGTCGGCGCTCACTTTGCCATCCTGATTCACATCGCCGAAGACGCCCGAAAAGTGTGTTTCCGCCCAGAAATCAAGATCGAAGCGCGGGTCGAACCCGCCGATCGCCTCGTCCGAGACCATGAACTTGAGTTCGTCGATGGCGCCGATAAAGGGGTAAGCTGCCTGGTTAGGCAGCACTCGATTGGCGCCGAGAACCATCTGTAGAGCGCTTCGCCGCCCCGTCAGCCACGCCTCGGCATGAACGACCCGGCCATCCACGTAGAATGCATTGCCGCTTCGAGCGGTGTTCATCGCGATGTGCGTCCATCGGCCGGGTTCGACCGGCGCTCCGGTGTCCGTTATGGACAAACCGTATTGCGAGCTCCAGAGGTGCGCCCAGTTTCCATCGGCGGTGATGCCGATGCCGCTCCACGGCCCGCTTCCGTCCACCATCACCACCTGTTCGCGCCCCGGAAGCTCATCGACGCGCATCCAGAGCTGCACCGCCCGATCGACGGTCTGGCCAACTGTCCCGTCCGAGTGCTCCAGAAGCACGATCCTCACGTCCAGATCGGAACAGAAGGTGCAGAAGCTCGATCCCGTGAGCCGGACCGCGGCGTCCGGCTCCTCGGTGGTGCCATGAAATGCCACAGCGAGACTTCCCGGGCCCTGTCGCCCTTCGACAAACATCGGCTCCACACCGGCAAAGGACAACAGGTCCGTTGAGCGCCCCAGCGGGTTCTCATTGCGTATGAGACCCACCTTCGCGCCGACGACACCGGGATTCTCCTCCACATCCCGCGATAGCTGGGGCGTGATGGGATAGGAACGCACCACCTCGGCGGCGATCACAACCACGGCGCTCGACCACACGAGCGCTAGGCCGAACACGGCTCTCGCGAGAATGGCATTCATGATAATCCCTCCACGAAAGTGTCGGGCAGGGCGATTGTACCAGGCGACTGTGAAGAAACCCTCTGCCACGATCCACTTTCTGGGCGAAATCCACCACTCCTGGGTATCTTCAAGAATCAGTTTCACCGGCGCCTGACCCATGCCCCCCACCCCCCCATCCCGCCGCCCGAAGGCCCCCCGCAAGCGCCTTGCCCCCTTCCGCCGGCCCGCGCCGATGCGCCTCAACCTCACCGCCATGATCGATGTGGTGTTCCAACTGCTTATCTACTTCGTCGTCACCGCCAGCTTTGCCCAGGGGGAGGGGGTTCTCAAGGCCCGGCTCCCCGGCGAAGGGCGCGGACCGGTGGTTGGTCCGCCGCCTCCCGCAGCCGAGCTGACGGTGCGGGTGGCGTCCGTCGGAACCTACGCCTACCGTCTGACCCTCGAACCGGGCGGACTTGCCCCCACCAGTTTCCACGAACTGGCGGACCTGCTCGAACGCCTCAAGACGGTCTACGGGCCGGACACTCCCGTCATCATTCAGCCAGGCCACACCGTCCGCTGGCAGCACGTGGTCAACGCCTTCAACGCGGCGGTAAGAGCACGCTATGAGAATGTGGCATTCGCCACGGCGAATCAATAACCAAGCGGCGCCATCGGGTGCCACTGGCGGCTTGTCCGCCAGTGCTGCCCCCCTGTCCGGCACAGCCGGACCTACTCTGGGCGCTGTCGCACAGGCCGCCGTGTTCTTCGCGGTGATCTGCTTTGCCTCGTTGGCTGGCGCGCAGCATCCCTACTTCATCGACGCCCATCTGGTGCGTTATCGCGATCCCGCCGCGCCGCCCGGTGAGCGCATCGCGTCCCTTGACGCGGCCCTGGCCGGTTATCGAGAACTGATCGACGACCACCACGAAGATCCCGCCCGCCCGGTGTGGCAGGTGGAGCTGGCGGAGTTGTTGCTGCACGAGAAGCTGCCGGTCGCCGGGAGGCAGGCGGCGGTATTCTACGAGTTCGGTGTGCCACGTGAGGACCAGCGGGCGATGGTGGAACAGGCTGCGCCCGAGGCTCTGCAAGCCCTCACCGACGCCCAGAGCAGACTCCTCCAGCTGATGCGCGATCCCTCCGCCGCCCCCGTGGAGGTGGATGCGCACCGACTGGGGTACCTCATGGCGACGGCGGCGCACCTGACGGCGCTTCTGCCGGACGAGGCGCCTTGGTTCGCCGCGATCGCCCGGGGGAATGCAAGACCCGAACAGGCCCGCACCGCCCAGGCGGAGCGCCAGCGACTGCTGGCCGAATTAGCCCTCCCCCGCCTGCGCGCGATCCTCGAAGCCTCCGCA
>JBGTFI010000647.1:0-1550 GCA_041747335.1 Phycisphaeraceae bacterium
GTCAGCCCGGCGTAGGGGCTCCCGAGCCTGCGACGGAGGAGTTTGAATGGCCGAACGGGAACGTGACGCGGGACCGCGTGGCGGTGGTCGAGCCGCCGGCGCCGGCCGGCGCGCCTGAGCGTCAGGTTGTTCGGGAGGAGCCTCAGCCGATCATCCACTTCGTCAAGGATGATGAGACGCTCTGGCGGCTGGCGGAGCGGTATTACGGATCGGGCAGTTACTGGCGGGCGATTGTCGAGGCCAACCCCGGCCGAATCGCCGACAACCACCGGATCCATCCCGGTGTGAGGCTGGTCATCCCCAACAAGGCGGGGTTGGCGCAGCACGAGGAGTTCGAGGCGGTCGCGGAGGCTGGCACTACAACGCCTCGTTCCACTCAGGAGACGATCTCACGCGCTGCGGCTGCGCCAATTGCGGCGCGGCCGACGGGCGCTTCGGTCTTGTCCGCGTCGGGCGCTACGGCGCAGGGATCGACCGGTCGAACGATCACCGTTCAGCCGACGGACACGCTGTCGTCGCTGGCGCGCCGTCACCTGGGGGATGAAAAGCGCTGGAAGGAAATCTACGAAGCCAACCGCGCGGCCATCGCCAACCCGGACCGGGTGGTCCCCGGTACGGTCCTGGCGCTGCCGGTTCCAACGAGCCGCGACCGTGGGGGAGCGGAAAGAGCGGCCCCCACGACCCATCGAGCGGTTACGTCGGCCAATACGCCCGCGCCATCGCGACCGGTGGCCCCGGTCCGCACCTATACGGTGAAGAGGGGCGACACGCTGCACTCCATCGCGCAGCGCGAGCTGGGCGACGCCCGGCGGTGGGAGGACATCTTCGAGGCCAACAAGAAGGTCATCAACGATCCGGACCGGATTCCGCTGGGCCAGGAGATTCGCCTTCCGAGCAACGGGCAATCGTAGGGAGGCAGGACAGTGGGGCGGGCGTCTGGGCGACCCCCATGACGAGCCGCGACCGTCAGGGAGCGGAGGCATCCCACTTGAACGCCGCCGTCCTTTCTCACCTTTGTGTTGAGATTCGTACCCCATGTACGCCAGGATCCTCGCCATCATCCTTTTCAGCGCCGTACTGGGCGTGGCCGTGCTGGGTTTTCGTCAGCGCCGGCTGGAGACCATGCACGAGATGACGCGCCTGCACCAACGCGTGGACGACATGCGCCGGGAGATGTGGCGGCTTCAGGGGCGCATCGCGGAAGATTGCCAGCCGGCGCGGTTGCGCGAAGCGATCCAGGCGATCGGGCTGGAGCTTGAACCGATGACGCCGCTGGATCCCTCGGATCGCCGGTTGCACATGATTGACGCCCCGGAGGTCGCGATTGCGGACTGATCCCCGTCATGCTTCTTCGGACGACGCCGCCCCGGGCGGGGCGCGCTTGACGAATCCGGCGCGGCTGCCGCTGTCGCCGCGTCAGGTGGTGATCGAGTGGGAGGAGCCGGGGTCAGAACCGACACCGAGCGCGCCTGAAGGATCGGGTGCCACTGGCGGCTTGTCCGCCAGTGCCCCGCGCCCGTCCGGCACAGCCGGACCTACCGCCGGTGTTC
>JBGTFI010000648.1:0-1844 GCA_041747335.1 Phycisphaeraceae bacterium
ATGGCGTCTGAGACGAGTGTTCGCGTGCGCAGGTAGCGATCGACGGTGTCCTGCCACGCGCGCTCGTCGGGCGAAACGGGGGCTTCCCAGTTGTGGCGGTCGATTTCTTCGGGCGTGAGCGCCGGGCCGCCCAGCGCGCGCGCGGGAACGTACCGGCCCCAGAAGGCGAGATGGTTGGCGACCTGCCAGATGCTGTGCTTGGCGGGGGCCGGAGACCACGCCGCCTGTGCGGGCGTGAGCCCCTCAAGCGCCTGGGCGAAGGGCGTCCAGCCCTGGTTCGGGCTCCAGGCGTCCTCCCAGAGTCGGATGAGGGTGTCGCGCTCGTTCACGTGGGCGTCCGGGGGTCGTTCGTGTGGCGGCGCGTTTCCCGATGTGATTCGAGGTTTTGCGCTTGCTCACCCCCTCCGGGCAGGATAGCGTTGGGTCGCAAGGGGCGTTTGTCGATGGTGTCCGGAGCCGGGCACACCGCCCTTTTTCCGAGGTTCTGCACGCGTGATGATGAACACCCAGTTCCGCGCCGCCGACCGGTCCTTATGACCGTCGTGGCCCCGATCAAGCAGCAGGACCCCCCTTCCGTCCACACCGAGCAACCCGCGAAGGCGATCGTTCGCCTCCGCTGAATCCCGTCTACGCCGCCCGAGGATTCGCGCGGCATCCAAGGAGTTCCACCCATCGCCGCGAGACGCTTCTATCGCGATGCCGGCCCCGCCCGGCGCACCCGCACGAACGAGATGATCCGCCTGTCGCCGATCCGCCTGATCGACCAGAACAACGAGCAGGTCGGCGTGATCGAGACCCCCGAAGCCCTGCGCATGGCGCGGGAGGCGGGGCTCGACCTTGTCGAGATCCAGCCCGATGCACGCCCCCCGCTGTGCAAGATCATGGATTACGGCAAGTACAAGTACGACCTGTCCAAGAAGGAGCAGAAGGGGCGCGCCGCCTCCAAGGGCTCGGAGATGAAGGAGATCCGCCTCGGGCGGTCGATCAAGATCGACCCGCACGATGTGATGATCCGCGTCAACCAGGCCCGCAAGTTCCTCATGGACGGCCACAAGGTGATGATCGTGCAGCGGTTCCGCGGTCGCGAGATGATGCACCGGCGCCTGGGCGATGACCGCCTGCGCGAGGTCATCGAGACGCTCTCGGATATCTCCAAGGTCGAGACCCCGCCGCGCAGCGCCGGGCGCCAGATGACGCTCATCCTGGCCCCCGACCGCCAGCGGATCGAGACGCTCAAGCGCAAGATGGAGCGCGAGGCCGCGAAGGAAGGCGCCGCGAAGGAAGGGGCCAAGCCCGTCGCCAAGGAACCCGTCCAGGCCGAAGCGCCCCCGGAAGCCCCCGACGCGCCCGAAGCCGCCGAGGTCGAGGCCAGCACCGAGTCCTGAACCGCTCGCCCTACCCCGGTTCCGGGGTCTTCTGGGGTGTTGCTGCGGTGTTTCCTCCCGATTCCGGGCACATGCCCTCCGGGCGGTGGCGCCAGTGCGCCGATATCGTGCCTCGCCTGGAGTCCCCGATGCCCCGGATCGCGATTCTCTCTGACATCCACGGAAACCTTGAGGCGCTCGTCTCGACGCTGCGCAGCGTCGCGGACGCGTCACCGGATCTGGTGATCTGCCTGGGGGACGTGGTTGGCTACGGCCCTGACCCGGCCGCGTGCGTGGAGATCACCCAGCAGGCCTGCAACGCCATCGTGGTGGGCAACCACGACGAGGCCGTGCTCTACCCCGAAGACCCCCCGGGGTTCAACGAGGCGGCGACGGCGTCGATCCAGTACTCCCGCACGCGTCTGAGCGAGCACCACCTCCAGGCGATCCGCGCGTGGCCGCTGCGCGACGACCTGGCGG
>JBGTFI010000649.1:0-2246 GCA_041747335.1 Phycisphaeraceae bacterium
CCTGATCGACCTGGCCCGGGTCGCCCCCGGCTGCTGGATCGAGGACGCGCTGTACTTCGAGCGCCTGTGCTGGGGGCGCGAGCACGCCCTGTGCGGGGTGGACCCCCTTGAGACGCTGGCCCGGGCCCGCCGGGCCCTGGGCCTGCCGGTTTCGGACGAGGATCTGGCCCTGGCGGACGTCCGGCGGGTGCTGATGGCGTGCACGAGCCCAGCCTTTTCCCGAACACAGGGGGACCCGGTGTATCTGAAAGCGGCTTTGGAGCGCCTGGAGCGGCTCCTGCCGGCGGTTTGCGGGTAAGATCACGCACACCGGGCCGCCCGGCCCGGTGAGAATCGCACGCACGACCGTCGTTTCCCGGCGGCACAACCCAGGAAGGGGACTCCCATCATGGATTCACTCGACAAAATGCAAGGCCTCGTGGAATCCTGCCGCGAGGACTTCAACAAAGCCAAGGGCGGGAACAAGGCCGCGGGAACCCGCGTGCGGAAGGTGATGCAGGAAGTGAAGAACCTGGCCCAGGACATCCGCAAGGAGATGCTGGGCAAGGACGACGAGAACTGAGCCGCGCATGTCCTCGCTCGCACGTGAATCCGAGCCCGGGTCGCCGGCGCGACCCGGGCGCCAGTCCTTCCTGTTCGACATCGACGGGGTGGACCTGTCGGCGTGCCTGGCCGATCGCGACACGATCGCCGGCGTGATCCCGCACCGGTTCGAGATGGCCCTGCTCGACAAGATCGTCTGGGCCAGCGGGGACTACACGCGGGGGATCGGCTCGGTGTGCGTGACGGGCGAGGAGTTTTGGGTGCGCGGGCATTTCCCCAACCGGCCGATGCTGCCCGGCGTGCTGATGGTCGAGGCGGGGGCGCAGCTCTCCTGCTGGCTGTGGCAGAAGCGTCAGCCCAAGCCGTGCCTGGCGGCGTTCCTGCGGATCGAGAACGCGGTGTTCCGCCAGTCGGTGACGGTGGGCGACGAGATGTTCGTGCTGTGCCAGGAGATCAAGGCCACCCCGCGCCGCTTCTTCACGGACATCCAGGGCCTGGTCAACGGGCAGGTCTGCTTCGAGGCCAGGATCAGCGGGATGAACATCGGCGCGGCGTGAGGCTTTCGCGTCACGCACCCCAGGGCAACTCGCGTCCGAGCATGCTTGCGAGCTGCTCGTCGCTTTCACGAAACCATTCCGCATAATGGGCACGGATCGATCCTGGGATCGGCTTTCGTATCCTGCACTGCAGGCTCTTTCTCGCACGGAACGTGGCGCGCTGGAGGAGTCTGTGGGCTTCATGGGTTGATTTGCGCCTTCGCATGCGCTTGTCGGCTTGGGATACCAGCCAGTACAAGAATTTGCTCCGGGGCACGATCATGGAGTTGGATTCCGGGGGTATCTTCGGATCGCCGAAACCATCAGGCGAGATGCCCAGAAACGCCGCCGCTCTTCGTATCTCCGCGATGGGGTTCGCGATCAGTTCTTCGGTGAACATCACGCAGACGGCGGAATCTCCGAAAAGATCGAAATAGGGGAGGAGGTGTTCGGCATACCGGCTCCACCCGATGTAGTCGTGTCGCCACGCTTGCGCGTTCCGGTCTGTTGGGATCGACCTGACCGCGGCGGAGAACGACCGCCGCTCCTGTCCCTGCCTCACTCGGAACCAGTAGTGCGACCAGGCCCGATCGAGAGGGTTTCGCAGGATGACAATCAGCCTGGCGTGCGGGATCACCCGGTGGATCGAATCGGCGACCCCCGCACGCGTGAGATAACTCGGCGTGAACTCCCCGCAGATCGCGTCAAGCGGCGCCGGTTCGAACCATCCGGAGTAATCTTTCAGATCGACCGCGTCCGACTCATGGATCCGATCAAAAAAATGGAGTTCCTTTACGCCCGGCAGGTAGAGGTCGGGGTGCTGGCGGAAAAGTTTCCAAAGCGTCGTCGATCCACATCGCATGCCCCCGATGCATAGAAAATCTGGCAATCGGGGTCCGGGCGGCATCAGTGCGATTCTCCTTGAAAGGCACGACCAACTACTCGGTGACGTATCGGCTCACAGCGTCACCCGCCTGTTGTAAACCCACCATTCGAGCATGATGATGCCCAACGCGAGCAGGACGGCCCAGGGCCACAGGTCGGTCAGGCCGCGGCCCTCGTCGCGCCGGGCATCGACCACGCGGTCGCCCAGGGCGAGCTGTTCGGCGGCGCGGATATCGGATTCGCCCGGGTCGAGCAGGTTGGCGGCGTAGAAGCGGGTGTGGC
>JBGTFI010000650.1:0-4335 GCA_041747335.1 Phycisphaeraceae bacterium
CGACCGCGCGGAGGCCAGGGCCCTTCGGACGGTGTTCGGCGAGGCGCTCGCGGGCATTCCTCTGGCGTCGCTCAAGGCGCTGGTGGGCAACTGCGGCGCGGGCGCGGGCGCGGTGGACATCATCATCGCCGCCTGCGCGCTTTACGAGCAGCGGCTCCCGGCGATCATCAACTGCGACAACCCGATCGACGGCCTCCGGGCCGGATCAGCCCCGTCGCGCGAAGCGACGCTCAAACACGTTCTCTGTTATAGCTGCGGCGTCGGCGGGCAGAACGCCGCACTGGTTCTGGGCAGGGTGTAACACCGCGTTCAGAGTTTCGATTCCGATCCTGCAACGACCGTGCAGGGCGAGCGCCCCTTCTGGCCATCACGCGCCGCCTGTCAGGTTCCCGTCAGCGCCCCCAGATGCCTCCCGAAGTGTTCCGCCAGCACTTGGGTATAGGCCTCCACGTGCTCCGCCACCACTGACTTCACCAGCGGCCCAAGCTCATCGTCCGTCAGCACCGAGCCGAAGGTGCAGTGCAGGATCTGCCGGCCCGGCTGCGTGAATCCCCTTCCGGGGCCCGGCGGCACATCCTCCCAGCACTCAAGATACATCCGCTCCAGTTCCTTGAGGTGGATCCCCGCGTCCGCCGGCGGGGCATCCTCCAGCCTCGCCGAGACGTGATAGGTCGCCTTGTCCTTTTCGTAGCGCCCCCGTGAGAAGTCGATGATCCGGCGGAAAAGCGCCCCATCGTGCCTGGCCGCCACGCGCAGGGCTTCGAGGTAGCTCGTCCCTGCCGTCTTCACGTGAAAGCGACCCTTCGTCGCCCGCGCCAGCAACCCGTACATCGACAGTTTGTCCGATCCTGAATGAAGGCTCAGCTTGTACGGACCGAGCGTTTCCGCAATGGCCGCGTGATCCGCCAGCGACCGACCCAGCGCCGAAAGATCGCCCTTGTAATCGATACCCTTCTCGAACTCCCCGATGAACCGCGGCGCCAGGCTCACCAGCTTCATCCCGTGCGAAAGGCACTGATCGGCGATGATCCAGTGCTCAGCCGGCGTCGTCGGCTGAGGCGTTTCATCGACGCTCAGCTCGATCTCATACTCCCGGCCCGCCCCCTCGGCGACTTCCTTGATGTATTCAGCCAGTTCAATCGCATGACGGATCGCCCGGCCGTACTTCACCGCCGCGCGCAGACACGCCCGCTCATCAAGCGCGATCTTCGTGCCTGTAGCCAGCGCGATGGTTTTCCCCTTGTACTGATCGATCCAATCCACCTCGCCCTGGACCTGCGCGAACTTTTCCCGCAGCGTGTTCTCATCGTAGTCATCACTTCCGGGGTCCACGTGATCCGAAGGGTCTATGGTGAAGAAGGTGAATCCCGCGGCGGCGGTCACGTCCACATCGGCCGGGGTCTTGAGGTGGTCGGCATCGGCGCCCGCGCGGCCGGTCCAGCCGCCCCGCACCATCCCGAACTGGGCATCATCCATCACCTGTTGCGCGGTGCGGCCGGTACGGGTCATCTCGCGGATGGACTGCTGGGCGAAGATCGGCTCGATCCCTCGGCCTGCACGCTTCATCGCCTCGATGTGCCCCGGTGTGCCCAGGCCCAGGCGGTCGCCGAAGCCGAAGGAGGCGCTCAGCCCCAGGCATATGGGCGCGAGCGTCGGGCGAAAGCGCCTGGCGCGGCGCATGTTCGCCGCGTCGGCGGGCACCGTCGCGCCGTCAAGGGTCAGCATTTTCCTGCCGTTCACAATCGAAGCGGTCAGCGTTCGTGTCTCGGTGGTCATGGGCGCTCCGGCGGGGGATGATATCGGAAAAGGTCAAGCGTGGAAGGCATTCTAGCGTGTCCATCCGTGAGCCTGTCCGGGCCTTTCAGATCGCGATCGAGTATAAGACCAACCGTTCTTCCAGTGGGGCGGGCGTCTCGCCCGCCATCGCGGCGAAGCCGCAAGTTCCCCGCCAAGGAGGTGTCGCAATAGGTTGTCTTTTCGCGCCTGCGGCCTGACGGCGGGCGAGACGCCCGCCCCACTGAGTGCCTGTTATTCTCTCGAGCCCCCCATGCACAAACGCCCCCTCGGCAACACCGGCCTCGAACTCACCGCCCTGACCTTCGGCGCTTCCTCCCTCGGCAGCGAGTTCCGCGAGGTTGATCTGAATGACGCCCTCCAATCCGTCCGCGTCGCCCTGGACCTGGGCATGAACTTCATCGACACCTCGCCCTACTACGGCCGGGGAGTCTCCGAAGTCCTGCTGGGCTTCGCCCTCAAGGGCGTCCCGCGCGACAGCTATTACCTTGGCACCAAGCTCGGCCGGTACGATGCGGGCCACTTCGACTTCTCGGCCAAGCGCGTGGCCGAATCGGTGGATGTCAGCCTGCACCGCCTGCGCACCGACCACCTCGACATCATCCTCTGCCACGACATCGAGTTCGTGGATATGAATCAGATCGTCGAAGAGACGCTGCCGGCGCTTCGGAAGATTCAGCAGCAGGGCAAGGTGCGCTTCATCGGCGTCAGCGGCTACCCGATGAACGTGTTCAGGTTCATCCTCGACCGCGCGGACCTCGATGTCATTCTTTCGTACAACCACTACACCCTTCAGAACACGATGCTTGCAGACCTCGCGCCGTATCTCCGGGAGAAGGGCGTGGGCATCATGAACGCCGCGCCATTTTCGGCGAGGCTGTTGACCAATTCGCCCCTGCCCCCCTGGCACAAGGCCACCCCGGAAGTGCGCGCGATCTGCGCCAAGGCCGCGAAACACTGCGAAGAGCGGGGTACGGACATCGCCAGGCTCGCGCTGCAATACGCCATCGACCACCCCGACATGGCCACGTGCATCGTCGGGTCGGGCAACCCCGACAACATCCGCAAGTGGGCCCAGTGGGCCGGCGAGCCGATCGACCGGAATCTCCTGGCCGAAGTGCTCGCCATCCTCAAACCCATCCACAACTGGTTCTACATTGAAGGCCGCCCCGAAAACAACGATCCGATTCCCCACGAACCACGTGCGTAATCAATCGTGTTCCCTCTGACCCACAACCCACAACCCACAACGCACAACCCATGCAAGCGATATTCCTTTTAGAACCTTACCACTTTGATCGCATCACGATCGAAGAACCGCCCGCGCCCGCTCCCGGCGAGGCGCTGGTCCGTGTTCACCGCGTGGGCATCTGCGGGACGGACATCTCCGGCTACCTGGGCAAGATGCCCTTCTTCTCCTACCCGCGCATCCCCGGCCACGAGCTGGGGGTTGAAGTCCTCGCCGTCGGGAAGGATGTCACCAACGTCCGCCCCGGCGACCGCTGTTCCGTCGAGCCTTATCTCAACGACCCCGGCAGCTTCGCCAGTCGGCGCGGCCGGCCGAACTGCTGCGAAAACCTCCGCGTCCTGGGCGTCCACATCGACGGTGGCCTGCGTCCGCGCTTCACTCTCCCGGCGCGCAAGCTTCATCCCTCGAAGGCGCTCAGCTTCGAGCACCTCGCGCTCGTCGAAACCCTCGCCATCGGTTGCCATGCGGTCGATCGCGCCGCGCCCGCAGCCGGGGAACACCTGCTGGTCATCGGCGCCGGGCCGATCGGGCTGGCGGTCATCGAGTTCGCGCGCCTGGCAGAGGCCGAGATCACCGTGCTGGACTTGAATGAGGCGCGGCTCGAGTTCTGCAAGTCCGCCATGGGCGTGCGGCACACCGTGCCGCTCACCGATCCCGCTTCCGCCGCCAAAGCGCTCGCCGACATCACGGAGGGCCATCTGTTCCCCGTGGTCATCGACGCCACCGGCAACGCCCGCTCCATGTCCGCCGCGTTCGAACACGTCGCCCACACCGGCAGGCTCGTTTATGTCGGCATCACCACGGAGAACGTCACGTTCCCCCATCCCCTGATGCACCGCCGCGAAATGACGCTGCTCGCCTCCCGCAACGCCATGCCCGCGGACTTCGATCGCATCATCACCCTCATCGAGCAGGGTCGCATCGACACCCGGCCCTGGATCACCCATCGAACTCCGTTCGACGATCTCATCCGCGTCTTCGACAGCTACACCCGCCCGGAAACCGGTGTGATCAAGGCGATCGTCGAGTTGCCGGATTCGGATTGAACGGCTTATCCCGCGACAATCATCGACACCTGCCTCCCAGCGGCCTTGCCGTCGCGGCGGTAGCTGTGGAACTCCTCCGCGTGGCAGTACGTGCAGCGGTCGATGACCTCGATCCGGTCCGCGCGCAGGCCGCACCGCTCCAGTTCCCGCACCGCCGCGAGTCGCAAATCGATGTGCGGCCTCGGCTGGCGGACCAGGACCGCGTCGCTCAATCCCGCCTGGGTGAACGCGGCAGCCACCTCCTCA
>JBGTFI010000651.1:0-2820 GCA_041747335.1 Phycisphaeraceae bacterium
GTCGCTCGTGCTCGCGGGGATGGCGCGCCTCCTGGCGCGGGATCGGCCGGTGCTGCTGATCGAGTGCCACAGCGAGTCCAACTGGCGGGCGTGCCTTGCTCTGCGCGGCGCGGGGTACGAGTTGACGGACCTTTCGGGCGCGGTGATCGGTGAACGCGACCGGCGGGTGTCGCACCTGATCGCGCGCGGCCGGGCGATGGAAAGGCTCGCGGCATGAAGCAAACGGGCGTTACAACCGATGCACAGGGCATGGAGCGTCCGCCGATTTCCGCGATCATCGCGTTTCACAACGAGCGCGAACTGCTCGAAGGGTGTCTTGCGCAACTGGACTTCTGCGATGAGGTGATCGCCCTGGACATGGCGTCCACGGATGGATCGCGGGAGGTGGCCGAGCGTCATGGGGCGAGGGTGTTCGACCGTCCTCTGGAGCCCACGGCCGATCCGGCGCGCGTCTGGGCGACGCGGCACTGCCGTCATAAGTGGATTCTGATCGTCGATCCCGACGAGCACTATCCTGAGGAACTGGCCGAGGCTTTGATCGCCGCGATGCGTGAGCATCCGCGGGCCGGGGGGTTTCGGCTTCCGATTCGTTTCTACTTCAAACGTAAGGCCCTGCCGGGCACGGTCTGGGGCGGGGACCATCACACCAAGCTGGTGCTGATTCACCGTGATCGCGGAAGGCTGCTGCCGTTCTGCAATCGCATCATCGAGGTCGATCCGCCGCATGAGGTCATCGGCCTGCCGAACACGCAGGCTAAGCACATCCGTCATTACTGGTCCGACTCCTACCGCGATCTGCTGCGCAAACACGTCACCCGCTATCCGAGGTGCGACGCCGAACGGTTGATCGCCGAGGGCAGGCGCTTCACCTGGAGGAAGTGGGCCGCCGCGCCGCTGAGCGCCCTCAAGCAGTGCCTGATCGACCGCGACGGGTGGCGGATGGGCCCGCGCGGGTGGGCGATCAGCGCGATCTTCGCGCTTTATCACTCCATGATTGAGCACTGGCTGGGCGTGCTCACGCGCGAAGAGCGCCGCCTGGGCGGCGAGCGACCGGCAATCGCCGCAACACCCACACGACAGGAAAGGAAAGCGGCATGAGCGGTCACTTGCCCCGCATCACCGTCATTACGCCCAGCCTCAACCAGGCGACCTTTCTGGAAGAGACGATTCGCGGCGTGCTCGATCAGAGGTATCCGAACCTTCAATACGGAATCATCGACGGCGGTTCCACCGACGGGTCCGCGGCGATCATCGAGCGCTATCGACCGCGCCTCGACTTCGCCGTGATCGAGCCTGATCGCGGCCAATCCCACGCGATCAACAAGGGGCTGGCCCGCGCGGACGGCGAGATCGTCACCTGGCTGTGCGCGGATGACACGTACGCTCCCGGCGCGCTTCGGGCCGTCGGGGAGTTCTTCGCGGACCATCCCGGTGCGCCGTGGGTCGCGGGGCATTGCCGGCACATCGACGCGCGAGGCGCAATGCTGGATGCGTCACCGGCCGTCGGCGCTTCGCCCGAGCGCTCGCTCGCGGACCTGCTTCTGGGGCGCGGGAGCGTGTGCTTTCCGCAGCCGGGGGTGTTCTGGCGGCGGTCGCTTCAACAGGCCGTCGGTCCGCTTGATGAGGCCTTGCACTACCAGATGGACTACGACCTGTGGTGCCGCTTCGTCCAGTGTGCTGGCGGGCCGATGCTGCTTGATCGCGAACTGGCGCATTATCGGCTGCACGATGCGAGCAAGACCTGTTCTTCGCGTCACCGGTTCATGGCCGAGCGCATCCGCGTCCGGCGGCGTTACGCGCAGCGCCTGCCGCTGTCCGATCGCCTGCGTCTGATAAGGTTGCTCGGTTACCTCCGCCGCGAACACACCATCGAAACCTCCGCCGGGCGCATCTGGCGGCACGTCGTGCGCCGGCCCTGGTGGTTGGCTTCGCAGCAGGTGCGGGAGGCGCTGCGGCAGGGGGTGGGGCCGTAGGAGTCCAAGGTCCAAAGTCCAAAGTCCGAGGATGGGCGAGCTGCAAGCATGAAGGGTGCTCGTGCATTCGTGCATTCGACATTCGTGCCTTTCCTTCCACCTGTATCGCCTGTGACGATCGTGACGATTTGTCGCGTTTTTCGGGCGTTGCGGGAAAGTCGGATCGCGGAGCGTCCGAAGATCACAACCGGAGCGATCGGTTCCGGCCTGACGGGCGTCGTGTGGGCGCCACCGGGCCGCGAGGAGTGCAAACGGCATGAGTCGGCCGCGCATCACCGTCATCACACCCTGTCTCAACCAGGCGCCGTTCATCGAAAGAACCCTGTGCAGCGTCCTGGACCAGGGCTACGAACATCTCGAATACCTGGTGGTTGACGGCGGATCGACCGACGGTACGGCCGAGCTGATCCGGCATTACCAGGACCAGCTCGCATGGTGGAGCACCCGCCCCGATGAAGGCCCCGCCGATGCGATCAACCGCGCACTGCGCCACGCGACCGGGGAGATCGTGGCCGTGCTTCCGGGCGATGATGTCTACCTTCCCGGGGCGCTCGAAACGATCGCCGCGGTCATGGCGGAGGCTGACGGGCCCGGCTGGGTGATCGCGCAGGGCGAGCGCATCGGCGAACACGATGAACCGCTGGGCTCACTCACCTGCGCCGCGCCGCGCGGGTTGGCGCAGTATCTCAAGCACGAATTGCCGGTCGCCCCGGCGTGCGCGACGTTCTTCCGGCGGGACCTGCTGCGCCGCCATGGGCAGTTCGACCATTCGCTGAGCCTGTGTTTCGAGTACGACTATCACTGCCGTCTGCTGGCCGACGGAGTGCGGCCGCGGGTGATCGACGCC
>JBGTFI010000652.1:0-4354 GCA_041747335.1 Phycisphaeraceae bacterium
CGTCGCCCTGATGCGCGTCGGCGAGACCTATCAGTTCGTAATCCCCGCCGATGCCAGGCAACTGCCCGGCGACCTCCAGAAGCTGCACGCCCGCGCGGTCGAGCAGGAACAGGCCGTAGGCGTTCGACGTTGCTTCATCCATCCGTGTCACCAGCGGCGCATAGCCGGGGACGACGGGCACGGCCGGTTGCAGGCCGCTGGTCCCGCGCACCTCGATGCCCACCAGCACCTGGCCCAGCGCCGTCGAGAGCAGCTCCGACTCGCGGAGGATGAACACGTAACGGTTCACTTGGCCAGGGACGACTGTTCCGAGCACGGGTAGGCCGTTGAACGTCACCGCGCTGCCGAGGTTGCCGGTGAGCGGCCGCGTGGCCACGGCCGGGGTGTAGGCGATGTGTTCATCCTGTGATCCGTCGATCGACACCGCCAGCGTCAGCAGATGCGGCTCATCCTGCGAGTAGCCGTATCGCGCCGAGTCGCCGGTGGCCAGGTTGCGCGCCCCGATGAGGTCGCCGTTTTCATCGTGGAAGTAGACCAGCCGCGTGCCGTCGGTGGCGGTGATGGAGGTCACGCGGCCGAGCGCATCGCGCACGATCATCAGGGCATCGCCGGTGGCGGGGTTGATGACCGTGCCGCCGGTCACGATCAGTTCATCCCCCGCCGGGTCGGTGATGCGATGCACGCCATGCGCGACAGTCATGTCGTAGCGGGCGCCATCCGGGGCGATCAGGGTGTACTGGTCTTCGCCGAAGAATCCGCTGGCGGGGTTGTACGGCTGGGCGGTCTTGAGGTCATAGAGCCGGTCCCCTGCCAGCGTGAGGCGCGTGTCGGCGGATTCGAGCACGTAATCATTTCCATCTTCCGCCGTCCATCCCGGGCGATGGAACGTCAGCCCGGAGACGTTCTCCTGCACCGGCGCGAAGGTGTAGCGCACGCGCTGACCATTCGGAAGCGTCACATACAGCCGCGAACCGATGCGCAGCGGGTTGAACCCGCCCCGCGCTTCGGCGCCCGTGGCGGGCACGTCGGTCTGGATGGCCGTATCCAGCACCGCCCAGTGCCAGCCGAAACCGAACGCGCCAGGCTCATCGCGCCGCAGAGAGTCGTACACCCGCCGCACGTCGAATAGGATGCCGCCGAGGTTGAAAGTGAGGTCCGTGTCGGCGCGGTGATAGCGTGCCTCCTTGGTCAGGGTGTTGACCTCGATGGTGATCTCCGCCGTGCGCCGCCGCCCGGTGATGTCCGTGGCGCTGAGCCGCAGCACATAGAACCCGTTGGTGAGCGCCTGCGGATCGATCGTCGCCAGAACGTCGCTGTCAATGACGTCCTCACCCTGAGCAAGCGTCACGAAGTCGGTGGTGTTGAGCGGGGCGAGCTCGAGCCGCCACGCATCAAGATTGATATCCATCACCGTGCCGAGGATCGACACCGCTTCATCCATCACCACGCCGTTCTGGCCGGGGGCGAAGGCGACGGCCGGCGGATCGGCATCGTTCGGATCACGCACTTTGAGGGTGGCGCTCGTGGAAGAGGTCAGTCCATCCGCATCGGTCGCCGTGGCGGTGACCTGGTACTTGCCGGGGGCGAGCGGGGTGAAGAACGCCCGGCCGCGGTCATCGAGCGGAAGCTCCGCACCATCGACTAAGATCGTCCGTCCGGCGATCGGGCGCAGGCTGTCGGCCAGCACGCTGATCGTCACCATCTGCCCCGGCGCGGCCGGGAAGCTGGGCGTCAGCACGATCGCCACCACAGGCGGCTGGGGCGTCGTGGTCACGCGGATCAGAACCGCACGCGTGGTGACGAGTTGCCCGTCCGACACCGCGAAGGTCAGCACATAATCGCCTGACTGTCCGGGGGCCGGCCGCCACTGGAACTCGCCCGTGTCCGGATCGAGCGTCGCCCCGGAAGGCAATTCATTGACCGAATACGTGAGCGTGGTATTGAGATCGGGGTCGCTGCCCAAGAGCGTGAAGGTGAGCAGTTCGCCCAGCACGGCCGCCTGGTGATCGGCCGCGAGCGTTGGCGGGCGGTTGACGTTGTCCACGCGGATCGTCACCTCTTTGCGATCGGTCAGCCCGTGCGGATCGGCGACCTCGAACTCGACGACATACTCGCCGGCCTGCTCGAAGTCCGGCCGCCAGGTGAAGCGCCCCTCGGCCGCGTCGAACCGAGCCCCTTGCGGCAGCGCCGACAGCACTCGGAAGGCGAGCAGGTCTTCGTCAATGTCGCCGGCGATCAGTGTGAAGGAAAGCTCCACGTTCTCCCGCGTCGACTGCACCGGCAGCGGCACGAGCACCGGCGGCTGATTGAGGTTTTCGACGGTGATGCGCACCGTCTCCATGCTTGAGCCCAGACCGTCGGAGGCGACGAACACCACGTCCACAAAGCCGCTCTGGAAGAGGTTGGGCGTCCACTCGAACACGCCCGTAGCCGGGTCGAACGCCGCGCCCAGCGGCAGACCGTGCGCCCGGTAGGTCACGGGGTCGTTGTCGAGGTCGATCGAAGCCAGCGCGATCGTCAGTGTGTCAAGCTCGGAGATCGTGCGGTGGCCGACGGGCAGCAGCACCGGGGCGCTGTTGGAATCGCGCACGACGATCTGGATCGTCTGGGAATCGCTGAGCGCGAACGCCTCTCCACCACCCCCCGGCTGATTCCCGCTGTCGGTGACGGTAAAGGCGACCGAATAGGGCGAGGCGGCGATGTCCGCGACTTCCGGGGTCCAGGTGAAGCGGCGCACACCGTAGGTGAGCGTCGACTCGAACGTCGCGCCCGCGGGCAGGCCTTCCACCTCGAAGGTGAGCGGGTCTTCATCGAGGTCGCGCACGACGACATCGAACACCAGCATCTGTCCCGTGACGGCTACCTTGTTCCCGATGAAGGTGATGACCGGCGGCTCGTTGATCGACTCGACGGTGACCACGAAGGGCGCTTCGGCCCGGCCCAGGGTCGCCGCGCCGCCCCCGGAGGCGACATCCCCGTCATCCACCGCGATGAGCACCATCGGGTAGTCGTTGCGATCGCCGAAGCCGGGGGCCAGGCGGATCACGCCCGTGCCGTCACCGTGGTCGGTGAAGGTGATGAAGGGCGCCACCGGGAAGCCGGGGATGGCGTTGATGAGCGACAGGGCGATCGGGTTGCCCTCCGGATCCACCGCGCGGACGGGGATTTCGAGGACTTCCCCGCGCTCGACGGTTACGTTGTCGATCGGATCGAGCACCGGCGGCCGATTCACGTTGCGCACACGGAGGGTGAACGTGACGGTCGTGGTGGCGGGGGCGCCCGTGCCGTCGCCGTCATCGGTGGCGATGAGGGTGATCTCGTACTCGCCGTGCTGGTCGAATCCGGGCGTCCAGTCGAGCATCAGCGTGTCGGGATCGAACGTCGCCCCGGCGGGCAGGCCCAGGACGCTGACCGTGACGGAGGGCATCGTCTCATCGACGAACGTCAGCGTGCCGTCTTCCAGCCGGTCGGGCGGGATGAAGCCGGGGTTGTCCGGATCGAACGCGAAGGCCAGGAAGCTGAAGCGCTGTCCCTCGGCGATCTCGAAGACATCCAGCGGATCAAAGACCGGCGCGGCGTTGACGTTGAGCACCTCGATGGTGAACGTCTTGGTCGTCGTCGCGCTGCCGTCGGTGGCTGACAGCGGAATTGCGTACGTCCCCGCGTGCGTGAAGGCGGGCGTCCACTCGAACACGCCCGTCAGCGGGTGCAGCGTCGCGCCCGGCGGGAGCAGATCGCTGAAGTAGGTGATCGGATCGTGCTCCGCGTCCACCCCCGCAAGGGTGAAGCGCACCGTCTGGCCTTCGAGGATGGTGCGGTCGGCCGGGGCCGCGAAGGTGGGCGCCTGGTTCACCGGCACGACCTCGATGTCGAGCGTCCCCACCGTTTGCGACTTGCCGTCGCTGACGAAGAAGCGCACGTCCTCGTACAGCCCCGCCGCGTCGAACCCGATCGACCATGACAGCTCGCGCGTCGCGGGGTTGAACGTCGCCCCGTCGGGGAGGTTGTCCGCCCAGGCGGTCAGCGCATCGTTGTCCGCGTCGATCACCGTCAGGAAGAAGCTCAGCAGCGATCCTTCGAGGGCGAAAAGCTCTTCGGGAAGCGCCTCGATCACCGGCGGGTGGTTGCCCCCCGCCACGTCGATGACAAACGCCTGAGTCGCCGCCCCGCCGCGAACGTCGTACGCCTGGAGCACCACCGGCGTGCTGGCAAGGTCGCGCGCCTGCGGGCGCCAGGTCACCACGCCCGAGGCCGGATCGACCTGCATCCCCGCCGGATGATCGATCAGCACGTAGATCACCCCGATCCCGTCCGGATCGGTCGCCTGCGCGTCGTACACGTAGTCCTCATCCAC
>JBGTFI010000653.1:0-2420 GCA_041747335.1 Phycisphaeraceae bacterium
TCCGCCTGCGATGCGGCGTCGATGGTCTCTGGAAAGGCTGAAAGCGGCCGGAGAATCGGGTTCTCCTCCGCAGGCGCCGCGGCCAGCATCGCCACCTGCTCGGGCACGTGCCGCACGAGGATGCGCGGCATGGTGACCCCGCGCTCCATCCCCTCGCGCAGCAGGGCGATGTGCTGGTCGACCAGCGCGGGGACTTTATCAAGACGGGAGAGAATGTCCTCGTAATCCCCGCGGCTGCGGCGGGGCATCACCTGCATCATGCTCGCCAGCGACTGATGCACCCCCGTCATCTGGTCCACCGCCAGCAGCTCATCGGGAAACTTTCCGCCCTCGATGCGCTCCTCGATCCGCGCGCGAAACAGGTCGTAATCGAGCTGATCGTCTGGGGAGAGAGAGGCGCGATCAATCGCATCGAGCACACCAAGGGGGCGGCTCAGCTCCCTCTGCCGCCGATCAATCGCCTGCCGCGACATGTCCGTCCAGCGGTCGTTGCCCTCTTTCTGCCCCTGATACGTGGCCCGCTCCGGATGCTCGTGCAGTTCATAGCGCCACTGCAGGTCGAACAGCGCGTGAAGACGTTCAGAGGCCGATTGCCCGGTGGCGTTGCGCTCAAGGGCATCGTACTCCCCCGCGTAGTCCCCTTCCTCGAGCGCGACGACGGGAGCGGCAACGAGCACGGCCGCGAGAACCACCAGACCGATCATCAACCTTGCGGCATCACGCATGACGGGGGCATCTCCCTGTCGCCTTGTCGTTCAATGTCCCGCAGCCGGTTTGCCCAGCAGCGGCGTCACCTCGTCCAGCAGCTTCTTCAGTGTCTTCTCGTCCTTCGCCTCGGTGTTGAGGCGCAGCAATGGTTCAGTGTTGCTCGCGCGCACGTTCAGCCACCACCCGTCCCGCTCCCAGCGGTCGATCGAGACGCCGTCCAGATGATCCACTTCTCCGCCCGCGCCGAAACGAGTCTCCAAGGCCCGAATCGCGCCATCCTTGTCCTGGACCTCGAAGTTGCGCTCCCCGCTCTGTGGATACTTGCGGTACGGGCCGATCAGCTCGCTCATCGACCTGTTCGACTGCCCCAGCATCGACAGCACCACCGCGAAGGTGATCGCCCCCGAATCCGTATAGAAGTTATCACGGAAGTAGAAGTGGCCCGACAGCTCCCCGCCGAAGACGCCTTTCATCTCCCGCAGCGCCGCCTTCATGAACACGTGCCCTACGCGCCCCTTGTGGGGCTTGCCGCCCAGCGCGCGGATCGTCTCCTCCACCACCTTGCTCGAACGCAGGTCGTAGACGACCGCAGCGTTCGCATCCGCGCCCTTGAGAAAATGCGTGGCCATGAACGCCGTCAGGTGATCGCACCCGATCAATCCGCCCTTTTCATCGGTGAGGATGCACCGGTCGGCATCGCCATCGAAGCTCACCCCCAGGTCCGCCCGGTGCTTGCGCACGCCCTCCTGTGTCGGGACCATGTTCTCGGCCACCAGCGGATTGGGCTCATGCACGAACGACCCGGTGATCTCGAAGTTGATCGGAATGATCTCGATATTCTCAAGCCCCCCAAAAACCACCGGCACCAGCTTCCCGCCCATGCCGTTGGCGGTGTCGATCACCACCTTGAGCTTGCGCTTCGGCGGCGTGAGAAACCCCAGCACGTGCTCGCGATACTCCTCCCACAGGTCAAGCTGCCTGTACCCGCCCGCGGCCGCCGCGTGCGTCCGCACGTCCTCCGAAAGAGACTCCGCAATGCTCTGAATCTCCTTCAGCCCCGAGGTCGCGCCGATCGGCCTGGCCTCCCGCCCGGAAATCTTGAACCCGTTGTAGTTGATGGGATTGTGACTGGCCGTGGTCTGGATGCCCCCGATCGCGCCCAGATGGTTGATGGCGAAGTAGATAAACGACGTATCACACATACCCACGTCCGCCACCGAAGCCCCCGCGGCGCGCAGGCCCTCGATCAGCGACTTGGCGAGCGCCGGCGAATGTGGCCGCATGTCCCTGCTCACCACAACCTCTCCGGTCGCCTTTCCCGCCTGCCTGAGCAGGAACTGCCCGGCGGCGTACCCCACACTCCAGGCGGCCTCCTCGTTGAGCTTGTCCGGATACGTTGCACGAACGTCATAGGCCTTGAAGATCTGGGCGATGGAACTGGTGGCCGACATGGAACGCCTCCGTCGATGGGGGTCTTGGGCGAGCGAATCGAACCGTCGAGGATACCCAATGGCGCACCGGCCCGCGAACCGCATCAGCTTCCTTCGCGGAGAAAAAATGAACGGCGGCGAAAAGGGTCTGCCCAAATTTCCGGGGGGCGTGTAATAATGGGTTTTTTGGCCAGGGATGGCCGGAAAGGAATGGATTCCAATGGCGCGTTTGATGGTGACGGATGAGCGGGAGTTGCTTGGGCGGGTGCAGTCGACGGTGGA
>JBGTFI010000654.1:0-5343 GCA_041747335.1 Phycisphaeraceae bacterium
GCCTGGCGCCCGGCGTCGCGCCGGTGTCGCAGTACGCCCGCAAGCTCGCTGAGAGCGGCTGCCGGGTGCTTATCCCGACGATCATCTCGCGTGATCGCGGGCAGTTCGCATGGAACGGCCGGCAGCACGGCATCTACCACCGCGAGTTTCTCTATCGCTCAGCCTGGGAAATGGGCAGGACGCTGGTGGGCTATGAGGTGCAGAAAGTCCTCGCGGCCGTCGATTGGTTCACAACACAAGCGGGCGAAGAAGGGGCGAAGATCGGCGTGGTCGGCTGGGGAGAGGGCGGCCTGCTGGCGCTCTATGCCGCGGCCCTGGACCCGCGCATCGATGCCGCCGTCGTCAGCGGTTACTTCGAAAACCGCCACCAGATGTGGAATCAGCCGATCGACCGCAACGTGTTAGGCCTGCTCAACCAGTTCGGCGACGCGGAGCTGGCGAGCATGGCCGCCGCACGCCCGCGGAAGTTGATTATCGAAGCGGCGCAGGGACCGCAATGGGAACTTCCCGTCGGGGGCGGCAGCGGTGGAGGGGCGCCGGCTGTGGTTACGACACCGGCGATCGAGTCGGTGCGGGCCGAGGTCGAGCGCGCCCGATCCCTGGCGGGCGTGTTTGCCGATGGCATCGCGCTGATCGAGTCGGCCGGGGGCGAGGGCCCGTTTGGGAGTGATGGCGCCCTGCGCGCCCTGCTGGGGGCGCTGGATGAGGGCGCGCCGTTCATCGCATCCGACCATCCGGTGGAGAACCTGCGGCAGTCGTTCGATCCCGCGCCGCGGCTGCTGCGGCAGATGCAGGAGATCGACCGCCACACGCAGTGGCTGCTGCGCGAAGGAACCTGGACGCGGCGCGAGTTCATGAAGAACCTCGACACCAGCTCGATCGAGAAGTACGAAGCCTCGGTCGAGCCATACCGTGAGTCCTTCTACAACGAAATCATCGGCCGATTCGACAACTCCGTGCTCCCCTTCAACCCCCGCACCCGCAAGGCCTACGACACCGAGCACTGGACTGGCTATGAGGTGGTGCTCGATGTGTTCCCCGATGTGATCGCGTACGGCATTCTGCTCCTGCCCAAGGATCTCAAGCCAGGTGAGAAGCGGCCGGTGGTGGTCTGCCAGCACGGGCTGGAGGGCCGGCCGCAGGACACCGTCGGCGAGCCTGGCAGCGAGTATTACGGCGCGTTCGCCGGGCGTCTGGCCGACCGCGGCTTCATCACCTTCGCCCCCCAGAACCTCTACATCTTCACCGACCGCTTCCGCACCCTTCAGCGCAAGGGCAACCTCATCGGCAAAACGCTCTTTTCCATCATCGTTCCTCAGCACCAGCAGATCGTCGACTGGCTCCAGACCCTGCCCTACGTCGATCCCGACCGCATCGCGTTCTACGGGCTTTCCTACGGCGGCAAGACGGCCATGCGCGTCCCCCCGCTGGTGACGGATTACTGCCTGTCGATCTGCTCTGCCGACTTCAACGAGTGGGTGGACAAGAACGCTTCGACGCGCAACCCGCGCAGCTACGTCTGGAGCGGGGAGTATGAGATCTTCGAGTGGAAGCTCGGGGAAACGTTCAACTACGCGGAGATGGCCGCTCTGATCTGCCCGCGGCCGTTCATGGTCGAGCGCGGCCACCACGACGGCGTGGCGGACGACTGGACGGTGGCGTGGGAGTTCGCCAAGATCCGCTACCTCTACAACGGCACACCGCTGAACCTCGGCGACCGCGTCGAGATCGAGTGGTTCAACGGCCCGCACACGATCCACGGGGTGGGGACGTATGAGTTCCTGCACCGCCACCTCAACTGGCCGCGGCCGGGGGAGCGGTAGGGGGGGCGTGGTTCCGGGCGGAGTGCTTTGACCCTTCTCCCGGCCGTCCCTAGCATCAACAGTTCCGTTCCATTTTCCACCTGTGGGCACCTCCTGAGGAATCCCCCATGCGCCGTCATTCGCAACCACACGCCTTCACACTCATCGAACTGCTCGTGGTCATCTCTATCATCGCCCTGCTCATCGCGCTGCTGCTCCCGGCCCTGGGCAACGCCCGCAACGCCGCGATTCGCGTCACCTGCCTGGCGAGCGAATCCCAGATCGCCAAAGCCGCCATCACCGCGGCCGAGGATCGCGCGGGTGTGTTTCTGCCCTGTCGCTTCAACTCGGTGCAGATCTCCATCAACCAGGAGCATTGGAGGGCGTTCGCCGATTACGGCTATCCCATGGAGAACTGGGCCTGCCCCGGGCGGGATTTCGTCCCGCAGGTCGAGCCCGGTTTCGATCCGCCGCAGATGATCATCGGATATCAGTACCTCGGCGGCATTCGCACGTGGACCAACCCTTCGGGATCCTTCGCCTCCAGAAGCCCCGTCGAACTCGATCAGTCCCAGCCCGATTGGGCACTTGTGGGCGATGCGACGATGAAGATCGATTTCCAGTGGGGCGGCGGCCGCGAGTCGGCCTTCAAAGGCATGCCCTCGCATCAATCCCGGGAGGATGGCTCCCCCGTCGGCGGGAACAACGTGTACGCGGACGGCTCAGGCCGCTGGGTCGACTTCCGCGAGATGAAGTTCATCCACAGTTGGTCGACCTCCGCGCGCGACGCGTTCTGGTTCCAGAGAGACCTGGGCGATTTCGACCCCGACGCCGGCCGGGGACGCCCCGGTGGCCGCGGGGGCGGGCGGGGGTAGCCCCGCCAGGACCGCCAAGCCCCCCCTGCCGTCCCTTCCCATCAATTACTTGCCCCCCGCTTTGCGCGCCGATATAGTCATTCGCCTGCCGGGGCCGTAGCTCAATTGGGAGAGCGCTGCGTTCGCAATGCAGAGGTTGAGGGTTCGATCCCCTTCGGCTCCACTTGACCAAAGCCCCCGCTGACCGGGAGGGTCGGCGGGGGCCGTTTATCTCCCCAGCGCGCCAGCCGGGGGATGCCTCCCAAGGCGGAGCGGCAGCTTCGCTGAACCTAATTGCCTGAAAACGCTACATTTATGGCCCAGAACCACCTCCGCAACGTCGCGATCATTGCACACGTCGACCACGGCAAGACCACCCTGACCGACCAGCTTCTCTATCAGTCGGGCATGTTCCGAACCGAGGAACTGGCCAAGCTCGCCGGGGGGCAGCACAACCTCATCATGGACACCGGGGATCTTGAGCGCGAGCGCGGCATCACCATCACCGCCAAGAACTGTGCCGTCCATTACCGGCACTCCGACGGGGCGGACTACAAGATCAACCTCATCGACACCCCCGGCCACGCCGACTTCGGGGGCGAGGTCGAACGGGTGCTCAACATGGCGGACGGCTGCCTCCTGCTCGTCGACGCCTTCGAGGGGCCGATGCCCCAGACGCGCTTCGTCCTCCAGAAGGCCCTGGCGATCGGCCTCAAGCCCGTGGTGGTCATCAACAAGATCGACCGCCCCAACGCCCGCCCGGACGACGTGGTGAACGAGGTCTTCGACCTGCTCGGCGAACTCGACGCCCCCGATGATGCTCTGGACTTCCCCATCGTCTACGCCTCGGCCAAGGAAGGCTGGGCGACGATGGACCGCGCTAGGCTGGGCGAAGATCATCCGACCAACATGGCCGAGCTTTACCGGGCGATCCTCACCCACGTGCCCGCCCCCTACGCGCCCGGCTCGCGCCGAGGCGCGAACGCGGGTTTCGCCACCGGCGTCGAGGCGCTGGCGGCCCCGCTTCAGATGATGGTCACGACCATCCATTACAGCGATTACGTCGGCCGCATCGCCGTGGGGCGCGTCACCGCCGGCCGCATCACCGCCGGGCAGAAGGTCACCGTCATCAACCGCGCCGGGGAAGGGAGCATGCAGCGGGCGCTCAAGCTCAACATCTTTGACGGGCTGTCGCGCAAGGAGGCGAACGAGGTGATCGCCGGGGACATCTGCGCAGACATCGGCCTGGAGACCGTGGACATCGGCGACACCATCGCCTGCCCGGACGAGCCCGAGGCGCTTCCTGCCGTCAAGATCGACGAGCCGACTTTGAGCATGACGTTTCGGGTGAACGATTCGCCCTTCTGCGGCCGGGAGGGCAAGTACGTCACCAGCCGGCAGATCTGGGACCGTCTTCAGCGTGAGCTGCAATCCAACGTCGCCCTGCGCGTCGAGCGGGCAGAGGGGGGCGAGAGTTTTCTGGTTTCCGGACGCGGACTCATGCACCTGGGCGTGCTTCTCGAAGAGATGCGCCGTGAGGGCTACGAGCTTCAGGTCGGCCGGCCGGAGGTGATCCTCAAACGCATCGACGACCAGCTCTGCGAACCGATCGAGCAACTGGTCATCGACTGCCCCAGCGAATGCCGCAACGATGTGATGAGCCTGGTCGTCAACCGCCGCGCCGAGATCGTGCGGATGGATCCCAAGGCGGGGGCGGGGGACTACATCCACATGGAGTTCACCATTCCTGCGCGGGGGCTGATCGGCCTGCGTACCAGGATGCTCACCGCCACGCAGGGCCGGGCGGTGATGCACCACAACCTGCTGCGCTACGAGCCGATGCGCGGCGAAGTGCCCAGGCGGGCGATGGGCGTCATTATCGCCAGCGAACCGGGGCAGGTGACGGCCTACTCCCTCGACCGCCTCTTCGATCGCGGGACGTTCTTCGTCAAACCCGGCGACCAGATCTACCAGGGGCAGATCGTCGGCGAACACTGCAAGGATACGAGCATTCCCGCCAACCTCGCGATCAACAAAAAGCTCTCGAACGTCCGCGCCACCTCCTCGGACGACCAGACGCGCGTCAAACCCGCGCGGGAGATGTCGCTCGAAGGGTGCCTTGAGTACATCGCCGAGGATGAACTGGTGGAGATCACCCCCAAGTCGATCCGCATGCGCAAGAGGCTGCTGGTGGAATCCGACCGCCGGCGCGAAGAGCGAAGGGTCAAGAGCCTGGCGGTGTAACTCGCCTAAGCCACCTGGAAGTGGGGCGGGCGTCTCGCCCGCCTTGCGGCAAAGCCGCAACCTTCGATCGAATCGGCACCGCATAGAATGGTTTATTCAGGCCTTCGCCCTGTTGGCGGGCGGGACGCCCGCCCCACTTGAATCTCTCATCTCCTTCACTTGCCCTCCCACCGCCGCACAACGCCATGCTGGTCGATGGTGATGAGCGTTTCGCCGCGTTCGTCGAAGGCGATCGCCGAGATCGCCGCTCCTTCGGCGGGGAAGCTGATCAGTTCCCTTCCGGAGACGGGGTTCCACACGCGGATCGCGGCGTCCAGGCCCGTCGTCACCAGACGGCCGCCATCCGGGCTGAACGCCGCGGCGACGATCGCTCCCGTGTGTCCGTCCAGTCGCAGGGGTTGCTCCGGCGCGTGCGGCGACCAGACCCACAGCCCGCCCTGCTC
>JBGTFI010000655.1:0-1545 GCA_041747335.1 Phycisphaeraceae bacterium
CAATGACACCTTGACCAATTCCGGCCTGTGGGCGACGACCGGGGTCAGCGACTTCGGCGCCGGCAACGACAGCGTGGTCAACACCGGCCGGCTGCTCGTGGCGGAACAAGCCGCCGTGGCCGAAATCACGCATCTGGCAAATCTCGAGTCCTTCACCAACGCCAGCACCGGCGTCATCGACATGGTCGACAACAACGCGCCGAACGTGCGCGACACGCTGACCATCGACGGCCTCTACACCGGTGTCCCGGGCTCCGTCATCCAGATGGATCTGGCCCTGGCTTCGGGCAATCCCCAAGCGGGATCGGACCTGGTCATCCTCGACGCGGGCAATCCGGCGACGGGAACGTCGGACCTCGTGTTCAACATCGTTTCGACCGGGGTGACCGCCACGACGGCGGATGGAAACCGGGTGGCCTTCGCGGGCGGCCAGCTCCTGGCCGCGCCGGTGACGGTGCTCGAGAACCGCGGCACGCTGACCACCAGCAGCGGCGATGACGATATCCCGCTCGCCCGCAGCGGCCTGATCAGCTACGACCTGGTGAGGACGGCCGCCGTGGGCGGCGATTACCAGGTGGTCTCGCAGCTCGATGCCGCGCTGGCCGGCGGCATTCTGCTTCCGATCCCCGCCACTCTCGCCACTGTGGCCTTCACCACCCAGAGGACGCCGAACCCGATCACCGCCACCTGCATCGACCCCGACAACAAGCCAAATGCGCAAGGGGGATGGGTCCGGGGCCTGGCAGGTGAATTCAACACCGAGTCCGCCGGAACAGCCTCGACCGGCGGCGTCAACACCAAGCTGGAGAGTGACAACACCACCCGGTTCAAAACCCTCCAGGGTGGCTTCGACCACGTGTGGTGCAATATCGACAGCGCCGGCAGCACTTTTCATCTCGGCGTGACCGTCGGCCAGACCTGGGGCGACTCGTTCCAGAAGGACCCCGAGCCGGCCGCCGGCATCTTCGGAACCGACGTGGCGTTCGACACCTTCTTCGTCGGTCCCTACGCGGCGTTCACGCGGGGCAACTTCGCGGCCCAGGCCGCGCTGCGCTTCGACTACCATTCGCTTGAACTGTCGAACCCGACCGTCGGGGTCGATGCCGACGGCCTCGACGTAGATGCCGAGGGAATTTCCGGATCGGCCTCCATGTCGTACGACTTCGCACTCGCCACGCTGACGTTGACCCCCGATGTCGGCGTGAACGTCAGCAAGACCACGATCGACCGGTTCGACATCGCCGGCGGCACGGTCGTTCTCGACGATCTGTGGAGCGTGATGGGGCATGCGGGCGTGACCGCCCGGACCCAACCCCTCGGGGTCGCGGAAAACCTGTTCGTCGTCCCCTTTGCCTCGGCCACCTTGTACCACGAGTTCATCGACCACGCCGACGGCCAGATCGATATCGCCGGCACACTGGTCGAAGCCGAGTCGAACCGGGTAGGAACGTTCGGGCAGCTGGGTATCGGGGCGAACGCGGTTCGCCTCGGCGACGTCGTGGCAGGCCGTCCGACGCTGTTCGGCGGGGCGCGCTTCGACCTGCA
>JBGTFI010000656.1:0-3635 GCA_041747335.1 Phycisphaeraceae bacterium
CCTTCGACGGCCGCACCGACGTCGAAACCGCCGCCATGACCCGCGAACAACGCGACGCCGCCAACAACGCCCGCCTGCTCCACGACCTGGAAGGCGTGCCCGAAGACCAACGGACCGCCCGCTTCGTGTGCACCATGGTGCTGGCGGGACCGGATCTTGGTGGGGCCGGCTTCCAGCCGGCCTCTCTTTCTCAAACGCAAACGTACGACGGCCGATTCCGCGAACACCGCCGCCGACTCCCCCACTGGCAGAAAGCGAACTCGACCTACTTCGTGACGTTCCGAGTCGCGAAGGGCACGATGACTCCGAAAGAGCGGGAGATCGTGCTCGACGCCATGAAACACTGGCACGGCGAGCGATACTTCCTCGACAGCGCGGTGGTCATGCCCGACCATGCGCACATGGTCTTCCGCCCGCGTGAGCAGGCAGACGGCTCATGGCCCGAGTTGAGCGCGTTGATCGGCGGTTTGAAATCCTTCACCGCCAAACAGATCCAGCGCCAACGCGGCGACGACGGTCCCTTCTGGCAACGAGAATACTTCGATCGGATCGTGCGGGACGAGGACGAGCTCCTCGAAAAGCGCCGTTACATCTGGAACAACCCGGTCAAGGCGGGTTTGGTCGAGGACCCGAAGGCGTATCCGCACCGTTGGATGGAAGGAGGCCGGCTGGAAGCCGGCCCCACCAAGATACCCCGACCCCAGGTCCTCGCCGTCACAACCGGCGCCTTCGAGGGCCGCATCGGCCTGCCGACCCAGGTCCCCCGCGGCGAGGGCGGGTTCGGATACGACCCGCTGTTCCTCGTCGCCCCGGACTTCGCCCGCACCAGCGCGGAACTGGACAAGTCCGAAAAAAACCGGCTCTCCCACCGGGGGGCGGCCGTGAGGGCCATGATCGAGCGGCTCCGCACCCTGACCGAGGCCTGACCCCCAGCGGGGCCAATTTTCATATATTCCTGAAAACAATCGCCACTCCCGGCTACAATCGCCCGCCATGACCACCCTCACCGCCCCCATCGCCCAGCCAGCCCGCGCCCCCGGGGCCGACCCCCGGCTCGAGCCCATCCGCTCGAAAGTCCTCGCCGGCGAGCGCCTCAGCCTCGACGACGGCGCGGTGCTCTACGCCACCGGCGACATCTGGGGCGTCATCGCCCTGGCCGACCTGGTCCGCCGGCGCATGCACGGCGACGCCGCCTACTACAACATCAACAAGCACCTCAACTACTCCAATGTCTGCGCACTCTCCTGCAAGTTCTGCGAGTTCTACCGCAAGAAGGGCGACGACGGCGCATACACCCGCGACCTCGAATACATCCAGACCGAGGCGAAGAAGGCCGTCGACCTCGGCGCGACCGAGATGCACATCGTCGGTGGCCTGAACCCCTACCTGCCGTTCGACTACTACACCGACATGCTCCGCGCCATCCACGCCGTCGCGCCGGGCCTGCACCTCAAGGCGTTCACGGCCGTCGAACTCGTCCACCTCGCCCGCATCGCCAAGGTCTACAAGCGCGACAACCCCCAGTCCGGCGTGCGATGGGTGCTCGAACGGCTCCAGGAAGCCGGGCTCGGCTCGCTGCCCGGCGGCGGGGCCGAGGTCTTCGACGAACGCATCCACCGGGAAGCCTGGAAGACCAAGATCGGCGCCGACGAGTGGCTCGACGTCCACCTCGTCGCGCACGAACTGGGGCTCAACTCCAACTGCACCATGCTCTACGGCCACATCGACGGCCGGCGCGAACGCCTCAACCACCTGGAGATCCTTCGGCGGAGCCAGGACAAGGCCCTCGCCCGGCTCGGCTACGCCGGTGATCCCGACGGCTTCGTGGCCGCGGGCATCCCTCAGACCGAGGCGATCGACGCGCCCGTCATCACCCTCTCCGGTGAGGACGCGGCCCTGCCCAACCCGTCGATGTCCGCCCGCGGCGGCTACTACCAGACCATCATCCCCCTGCCCTTCTTCCCCGACGGCTCCGATCTCGAGCACCTGCCCGGCCCCACCGGCCTGGAGAACCTCCGCACCATCGCCGTCGCCCGCCTGATGCTCGACAACTTCCCGCACGTCAAGGCCTTCTGGATCATGCAGACCCTCCCCATGGCCCAGCTCATGCTCGAAGCCGGGGCCGACGACATCGACGGCACCGTCGTCTGGTACGACATCACCAAGGTGGGCGGCTCGTCCACCCACCAGGAGAAGTCCGTCACCGACCTCAAGCGGGCCATCCGCGAGGCGGGCTTCGAGCCGGTCGAGCGGGACACGCTGTACCGGCGGGTGCTGCGGGATGGGAAGGACTGGCGGGTGGAGTAGCGATGCACTACGGCTTGCTTTTCGTGCTACTCATTGCCCTCGGCGTCGCCCTTGCCGTGAACCACATTGTCCTCATCGCCTGCAGCACGCGAGGGTTCTACCCACGCGACTTCTGGTTTATCGCTTGGTGCACCGCCTACCCAGTGACGATAATAATTTGTGTCGCTCTCGGGATGGCGAGCCTTAGCCTGCTAGACAACTTCAACAACTCGCTCGCGAACCTCGCAGCGCTCGCAGCGATCATCATGTTGCCAGCTCTCTGCACCGGCGCTATCGGTGCCTGGGTGTGGAGGCCGTTCTGGCCAGCGATTGTGATGGCCAGTCTGTCACCACTCATCGCGTGGCTGGTTTCGCGTTCCGACTCTCCGGCTTGGATAATCACGGCCGGCGCCGTCTGGAATGTGGGTTACGCATCGGCATGTCTCCCGGCGGTACTCCGAAACAGAACCCGGACCCAGCGAGGCGCGCACGGCGAATGTATTCTCTGCGGCTATCCGAACGAGGGCATCGACTCGAACAAGCAGTGTCCTGAGTGCGGCCGGGGTTATGAACATTCGCTCGGCGCCTCGTCGTAAACTCCGGAGACAGAGGTGTCAAACCCGCTCTACATCGGCATACGAATCGCCTCCGACCCTGACACGCTCTGGAATCTGACCCAATCCCCCGAACTTCACGAACGCTGGGACCTTCGTTTCTCTACCATCGAATACCTGCCCAAGCCCGATCCGGACGCCCCGCAACGGTTCCGCTATGCCACTCGCATCGGGCTCGGCCTGACGGTGGAGGGCTGGGGTGAGAGCGTCGCGGCCCGCGTCAGTGACGCCGAGCGAACCAGCTCGCTCCGATTCGGCAGCAAGAGCCCGATCAGCCTGATCCGCGCCGGATCGGGATACTGGAAATACACTCAACGCGGCGAAGCGATGGACTTCGAGACCGGGTATGACTATCGCACCCGCTTCGGGCCTGCTGGACGCCTCTTCGACCGCGTCGTGTTCCGCCCGCTGATGGGCTGGGCGACCGCGTGGAGCTTCGACCGCCTCCGCCTGTGGATCGAACGCGGCATCGACCCCACGCTGTCCGCCCAGAGGGCGGTCACGCACGCCGCCGCCAGAGTCGGGCTGGCCGCGGTGTTCTTCTGGCACGGGCTGGTCCCAAAGCTGCTCGCCCGTCACGCGGAAGAACTGCGGCTGATCGAAGACTCCGGCGTGCCCGCCGGCCTCGCACTGACGATGCTGACCGCGGCGGGTGTCCTGGAGATCGCGTACGCGGCCGTACTCATCCTGCTTTGGTCGGCCCGCTGGATGTATCCGCTCACCGCCGCCCTGCTC
>JBGTFI010000657.1:0-14626 GCA_041747335.1 Phycisphaeraceae bacterium
CCGCCGGCTGAGCCGTTCGCGGAGGCGACGCTTGCGGAGGGCGCGTCGTTGAACGAACCGATGCGTGCCGGCCGGGAGGCCCTCGCGCCGCAGGCGCTGCCGGGGACGTTTCCGGGGATGACGCCTCCGGCGGAAGTATTCGCGGACGACGCCGGATCGGATGAACCTGCCGCCGCACCGCCGGTGCGGGTCGGCGAAGTTGAAGTCGAGACGAGGCTTTCGATCGTCGGCCCGGTGGGGGCGATGACGGACGTGGACCGGATTCTCGAAAGTCTGGGCGCGTTGGACCTGGGCGGATTTGGCGCCACGGATGCGGAGGTGGTCGGGGATATGGGTACGGCGATCGGAAGACTACCCGCCGGTCCGGTGCGGTTGGCTGAGGAAGCTCCCGAGGGGTTCGCCAAGGCCGTGGCGCCGGTTATCGTGCGCGTGGCGGCGGAGGATCAGGGGGCCGTCGCCGCCGCGGTGGGGGCCTGGGCCAGGGAGCGGGAGATTCCGTGGCGCGAAGCGAATCAGGGGCAGGAATCGACCCGCTCGGCGGAATCGGCGCTTACCGAGGGGCAGGTTGCCGTTGCCAATGAGTTGGATGGCCGAACTGTTGTTCTGGAACTGTCCCTGACCACGGCGGAGCTTGGATCGCTGCGGGAGCGGTTGACGCGGACGGCTGGAACCTCCGCGGTGGTGGTCGCGGCGGGGGACACGTCGCCAAGCGAGACGGCATCAGCCGAGCGCCGGCGCGAGGCGACCTCGACCTCGTCGCTGGTTCAGGGCGAGGCGCCGAAGGATTGGGAAGGCAGACGGGCGGTTCGTGTGGTAATCACCCGAAGCAACCCGTGACCGGGTGATGGTCACTTGAGGACGGGGATGACGTCCCAGGTCCACATGGTGGACTCGGAGATGTTGGCGTCGACGAAGGGCAGGCCCCTGCCGGTTCCCCGTGGCGCGTTGCCGCGTCCCCCGCCGCCGCTTCCACTCCCGGATGATCCGCCGGAGGACGAGGCCTTGCGCCTGTATCCGCCGCGCCAGGGGTCGATGCTCGCGGCGTGGCCGTCGGCGAAACCGTTGTTGCCCACCCCGAAGATCGGGCGGGGATCCTGCGGGTCGATCTTCTTCTGGAAATGGAAGGTGGCGATCGCATCGGGCGCCTCGCCGCCGACGTTGCGGAAGTGACCATCCTCGAGCGCGACGGTGTTCAGGCCGGCGTAAGCAAAGTCGTTCTGCTCCGTGAGCACCACCATGTCCGAAGGGACGATCAGCGTGTTGACCTGCTTGGCCTCGGCGCCCATGCTGAGCTCATCGGGGCGCTGCTCGCCGATGTTGAAGTTCTGCGAGTAGCTGCGCAGCAGGGGCATGTTCCTGGTACGGGCTCCATCGAGCAGGCGCTCTTTGGCGATGGGGCAGAGGTAGGCGTTGCGGTCGCCATCGACGTAGGGGAACACCGTTCCGCGGGCGATCCCGTCAAAGGCATTCTGATCCCCCGTGGTCCCCCAGGCGCTGCCGTAGACCCAGTCGCGGTTCGCGGGGTACTTGGCGTCGTTGTCCTCGGCGTAGGTCGCGTAGGCGAGCATGAACGCCTTGAGGTTGAACAGACACTGCGCGTTCTTGGCGACCTCTTTGGCGCTGCCCAAGGCCGGGAGCAACAGGGCGATCAGCAGGGCGATGATGGAAATGACGACAAGCAGCTCGATGAGCGTAAACGCCGCACGACGCAACCGCATGGGATGCTCCTTCCGACCTCGAGATGGGTCCAACTCCTGCCGACTAGATGACTAACCGGATTATAGGTCGGCCGGGGGGGCAGTCAATGGGGGAGTCGGGTGTTCGGAGTTATGAGTTGTGTGTGGCGGATTGTGATGTCTGGTCAGCGCCGGGCGGGAATGCTGTCGGTCAGCCACCAGTTCGAGGGCATCATGAGAATCGGACCGGTCCGGTTGTTGCCGCGGGTGGTCGCGCCGCTGCCCCTTCCGCCCCCGCCCAATGGCGTGTAATCTTCGAGGCGAGGGCTTCGGTAATCGACGTGTCCATCGGCGAACCCGCCATTGGCGAAGCCGGAGGTCAGGTCGCCCAATCTCTTGGGGTTATGGAACGTCGCCAACCCGTCTACCACGGCTGCGGAAGAGTTGGTGGCGACGAGGAACCCGTCGTTGATGGTAAAATGGGCGACTCCCGGAATCGTGAAGTCGTTCTCTTCGGAGATCGTGATGAGGTCCGAGGGCTTGGTGATGGAAGAGACGGTCAGGGCCTCTTCCGGAGCCCATCCGGTCTTCGGCCCGACGTTCCAGTTCTGGGAGTAATTGCGCCGCAGGTCCGGAATGCTCGTGAGCGCCTCGACCGCGACGGGGCAGAGGTAGAGCGCTTCGCTCCCATTGACGTAGGGGAACAGCTCGCCCGCGCGCAGCCCGTCCGTGGCGTCCTGCCCCCAGGCCGAACCATGAACCCACAGGCGGGAGGAGGGGAACTGCCCGCCTTGGTCGCTGGCGAAGGCGTGCTGGGCGATCACGAGCTGGCGCAGGTTCGAGGCGCAGTTGGTGTTCTTCATGCTCGTGCGCGCCTTGCCCAGCGCCGGGAGCAGCAGGGCGATGAGCAGGGCGATGATGGAGATGACGACAAGAAGCTCAATCAGAGTGAACGCGCGATTCGTGCGGATGTCTCGGACCATGTCATGCGCTCCTTGCAGTGGTGATGGCCTTGTCGTACTGGTCAGTTCTTGCGCGTGTGGGGGCAGGGTCAATAGATCCGCTCAATGGGCACGACAGGGATCGAGTCAATGAGCCACATGTTGCTGGCTGAGATCGGCTGCTGGCGTGTCGTGCCGCGGGTGCTCCCGCCGCGGACGGGCGCGCCGCCGACCCAACCGTTGGGGAAGACTTGCCCGACGTGGCCGTCGGCGAAGACGGCGTTTCCGACACCGCCGATCACGCCGGGATCCTCGGGCTGCCGCGGACGATTTGGAAAATGAAACGTCGCCAATCCGTCCACCTGTCCGCCGATGCCGCCGGTCCAGAGGAAGTTGTCGTTGATGCCCACGCCGAACCAGGGCAGCCACCCGTAATTGTTCTCGTCGGTCATGACCACCAGTTCGCTGGCGGCGCGGAGGTCATCGGGCTTGAGGTGTCCGCCGCTGGCGCCGACGTTCCAATTCTGGCTGTACGTCCGCGCCGCGACGGCCCCGGCAGGGAGCGGATTCCAACTCTCCACGGCGATCGGGCAGACGAAGGCCTTGGTCGCGTTGGAATTGAGCAGGTTCTCCATCGGGTCGGAAGGGTTGCCGCCCATGTAGGGATACAGTGTGCCCTTCACCAGGGCCTCGCTGCCTCGGTAGACATTGCTCGCCGGGAGGTTGAAATAGAAGTTGCTGCCGTCCGGGGAGTAGATCGACTCGCGCGGCGACGAGAACAACCCGTCGTTATCCCCCGCGTACAGCAGGTGCGCCAACCCGATCTGCCGCAGATTGCTCACGCAGATCACGTTCTTGCCGTTCTCGCGCGCCTTGCCCAGCGCCGGGAGCAGCAGGGCGATCAGCAGGGCGATAATGGAGATGACCACCAGAAGCTCAATCAGAGTGAACGCGCGTCGCCGGTGAAGGTATGGGAACATGGGAGAACTCCTCACATCATTTGGTGCCATCGTGCCATCGACTGTCTGCCGCAGGCGACGCGATGGGGTCAATGGATCTGCTCGATCGGAACAACCGGGATCGAATCGATCAGCCACATGTTGCTGGCGGAGATCAGTCCCTGGCGGGCCGTACCTCGGTCACGACCGCCGCCGCGCGTGGGAGCGCCTCCGACCCAGCCGTTGGGGAATACCTGGCCGACGTGGCCGTCGGCGAACACCCCGTTGCCGACGCCGCTGATGACGCCGGGGTCGCCCTGCTTCATCGGGCGGCTGGGGAAGTGAATGGTCGCAAGGCCGTCCGTTGAACCGCCGACGCCGCCCGTCACCAGAAAGAAATCATTGATGGGCCAACTGAACCAGGGAAGCCATGAGAAGTTGTTCTCGTCGGTGATCATCACCAGTTCGCTGGGGGCACGAAGCTCATCGGGCTTGCGGTGTCCGGCGGATTCGCCGAGATTCCAGTTCTGGCTGTAGGTTCGGACCGGCACGATTCCCGGCGGGATGTTCCAGTGATCAAGCGCGACGGGACAGGCAAAGACCCTGGGGTCGCCTCCGAGGTACTGAAACAGCTCGCCGTCTCGAAGGCCCTGAGTCCCGTTGAACTGGTTCTGCCCGGGGACGTCGAAGTAAATGCTGCCCGCGTCGGCCACGGCGAAGCGTGCGGAAACGAACTTCCCATCGTGTTCGCCGGCGTAGAGCAGTTGCGCCAGGCCGACCTGCTTGAGATTGCTCACGCAGATCACGTTCTTGGCGTTCTCCTTCGCCTTTCCCAGCGCCGGAAGCAGCAGGGCGATGAGCAGGGCGATGATGGAGATGACGACGAGAAGCTCAATCAGAGTGAACGCGCGTCGCCGGGAGACGAGTGGGTGCATGAATTACGTTCCTTTGTGAGGCCTGTCCTCTGCCGTAAAACCCTGCCTGTGTCAGCGGCCCGCGAAGACGCGGGATGGCTGTGTTTGCGTACGGTTATGGTAGCAGGCGTCGGCGCGGGATTCAAGACCCCGTTCACCGCTGAACCGGAACGTCATCGCGCAGCCACATTTCCGTGGCCGAGAGCGTCGGCGCGGAGGTACTGCCCCCGCCGCGCCCGCCCTGGCGCAACGTCCCCCGGTCGATGAACTGGACCCGCTTCATGGGGTCGATGGTCTCGGCGTGCCCGTCGGCCATGTTCGCGTTGACCACCCCGGCGACGGGCAGTCCCTGGTCCACCTGCCGGGGGAAGTGGAACGTCCCCAAGCCGTCGTTGGCGCCCTGGCCCAGGAGGTAGCCGTCATTGAGGGCGACGCCCACGGCGGTGAGGGGGTTGCCGAAGTCGTTCTCCTCGGAGGTGATGACCAGGTCCGAGGGCTTGGTGATGCTGTCGGGGCGGTAGTTGAGGCCCGGCCAGCGTCCGGGATAGGTCGTGTCGGAGATGTCGTTGTCATCCCCGACGTGGAAGTTCTGGCTGTAGCTTCGCCACAGCGGGTTCGTGCCCGTGGCGATCGCCGTCAGCCGCTGCTTGGCTACCGGACATAGGTAGACCTTCTCATCCTTGCCGACGTACTCGAAGATCGTCCCGGTGCGCATGCCGTTGATGGCGCTCTGCCCCCAGGCACTGCCGTCGCACCAAGAGCGCGCCGGCGGGGTGGCGGTGTTGTCCTGCTTGGGGCGCGGGAAGGTGTTGCCGTTGTCCTCGGCGTAGTTGAGGATGGCGAAGGCAAGCTGCTTGAGGTTCGCCAGACACTGGGCGTTGTGCGCCGCCTCCTTGGCCTGCCCCAGGGCCGGGAGGAGCAGGGCGATGAGCAGGGCGATGATGGAAATGACGACCAGAAGCTCAATGACGGTGAAGGCGCGTTTGGCGCGATGACTGTGAGAGCGGTGTGACATGGAAGGGATTCCTTGTTGGATCACCTGCCGAATTATCGTGTGACGGGGATGTGATCGTGCAGCCACATTTCCGTGGCGGAAACGGTCTGCACTCCGGAAGCGCCGCCGCGTCCGCCGCCGCGCGTTCCGCGCGGGTTGTAGGGGGCGCGGAAGTGCGGGTCGAGCTGCTCGGCGTGCCCATCCAGCAGCCCGCCGTTGACCATCCCGTCGGTCGGCCTGCCGTCTTCGCCGCCCGAAGCGAAGTGGAACGAACCGAGCGAATCGGTCGTCCCGTTGCCCAGGAGGTATCCGTCGTTGAGGGAGGCCTGGTTGCGCCCGCCGACGGCGAAGTCGTTTTCCTCCGAAGTGGCCACGAGGTCCGAGGGTTTGGTGACGTCGTCGAGGCGGTATCCCTTGCCGAAGGAACTCCCGGGGTTGCGGGTGGGGTTGTGCGGATCGAGGCCGACGTTGAAGTTCTGGGAGTAGCTTCGGGTGAGGTTCGGGCGGGTGATCAGGCGGACGGCCGCGACGGGGCAGAGGTAGAGGCTAAGGTCTTCGTTGACATACTCAAAGATCAGCCCGCGGCGGATGCCCTCGATCGCGTCGGCCGTGCTGCCCTCGATGCGCCAGGCCTGTCCCTCGGCCCAGGAGACGATGCGGACGCTCTGCGGCGCGGGCGTGGTTCCGGCCAGGGGGGCGGCGAACTCGCCCCTGTGGTCTTCGGCGTAGGCGAACTTACCGATGCCGAACTGCCGCAGGTTCGAGAGGCACATGGCGTTCTGAGCGGTCTCCTTGGCGTTGTTCAGCGCCGGGAGGAGCAGCGCGATGAGCAGGGCGATGATGGAAATGACAACCAGAAGCTCAATGAGCGTGAAGGCTCGGTGTGAACGGGGCATGTCGAAAAGGCTCCCTCTACTGTGCCTGCCGATGGGTGATGGGCCGGGGGATTATAGCCGCGGGGCGGGCGGGGAGTCCAAGGGGAGAGACAGGTGAGGGGAGAGGGATCGGGCTGGTAAGGGGGGTTGGCGCGGGGTATGCTGGGCGCATTCTACGAGGGCCTGATGCGTATGCGTGCGGCGGGCTCGGCGATCGCAGGGTTGTGATGAGGGTTACCGAGACGGTGTTGGGATGTTCGGCGCATTGACCTGATCATTCTTCAGCGCAAACAGGAGCTTCAGGTTGAATACCACATTCAAAATGCTTGGTCTTTCCTTTTTCCTGCTTGCCGCTGGCGGAATGCAGCGGTGTTCCCCGACAACGACACCAAGCGGGACCTACACAGTCGACACGGTCAGGTTCGTGCTTACGAATCAGGGTTCGGAGACGACCGAACCCGCGCCCGGGATCTGGATCGATACCAACACGAAGTTGAGCGGCCTCAACGGAGGCACGGTCAAGAGCAGCAAGCCTTACGGAATCGGCTTTGACTACACCGACAACACGTTCAGCTTCACGACGCTCGAATTCATCAGCGTGAAACTCACCTATGAGGACGGAGCAGTCGAGCCACGCGCCAAGACGCTTACTACGCCGTTGCGTATCGCCGCGCGCAATTATCAATCGGTCAACAGTGTTGGCGGCGGCCGCACGGTGAAGACTACGGCACGCATTCTCTCCGGGAATATTCCCGGAATCATCACTCGCGATGAGCCGTTCACGCTGCAGATCAAGGGGCACTTCACCAGGGACGACGGCAGCAAGATCCCGTTCGCCATCGAGCAGCATTATGACATCGAAAGAGAAAACACCACGAGGGCTGCGGCGGACGTCTTGCAGGATCGCTGAGCCGCCTACATGAAGGTCGAAGCCGAACCAGCAGATGCGGCACGACAACAGCAGCCGGCGCGTCAGGCCTCATCGAACCTCACCGTCGCATACCCTCGTCGCTCACGCACAACCCAGGAAAACCCAAGGAACCATCGCCATGCCGGATCAGGATCAAGTCAAGTATGTCCCCGCTGGGACCGGCCCGATGTACTGCGGGCCGGGCGACCGGGTCAGCTTTTTGGCCACGGGCGCCGATTCGCACGGAAGCTGTCTAATCGTGGAGGGTATGGTGGCGCCGGGAGGAGGCCCGCCGCCGCACTTTCATCACTCCGAGGACGAATCCTTCTACATTCTGGAGGGCAACGTCACGTTCCAGGCGGGCGGGCGGACGATCCACGCGAAGCCTGGGGATTTCATCCACATCCCGCGCGGCACGGTGCATTCGCTGAAGAACGAGGGCAATATGCCGGGCCGGGCGCTCGTCATCATTTCACCGGCGGGGCCGACGGGCATGCAGCAGTTCTTCGAAGAGGCTTTCACCGCGACGACGGACCCCGCCGCGCCGCCGCCGCCCATCACCGAAGAGCTGGTGAAGCGGATGATGGCCGCCGCCGCGAGAAACGGCATGGAGTGGATCAAACCGGCATGACGAAGCGCGTGGAAGCAGGGTGCCATGGCCTCGTCCTCGTGGCCATGTGGCCGTTGGGTATGAAGAGGGGTGAGGCGGGCGGCGTTAGAGGCGGATCGGCCTTGATCGGCTGCGTGGCGGGGGGTATTCTTACTTTGAGGCAGCAGGGCGGCGTTTGCCGCAAGTGACGAACTGACCAGCGCTTTTGGTGGCGAGTTGATGGGCGTAGAAGAGTACCAAGCCTTGTTCATGATCTGGGCGATGCACGCAGGCATTGCCGCGGTGCTTTCGGCTCCGATCGTTCTCTTAGGGCGCGGCCGCGTCGATTGGGAGGTGTGGGAGCTGCTCATTCTGGTGCTGCCGTTCATCGTGTGGTTCATGCTCATGTTCTCTGATCTTGCCATCGGGAAGAGTCTGGCTAATCTTGGAGAGCCCTTTTTCTTTGCCCTCGCGGTTCCGGTGGCTGCCCTCGCGCGTGTAGCCGTCGGCTCGCGAATCGATGAGCGCATATGTGCCGTGGTGCTCATTGCGCTGATGTGCCTCGTGGCCGCCGGAGTATTTTTTCTTGTTCCGTCATTGCCGGAATGAAGATGTTGAAACAGGTCGCAGGAGTGAACGTGTGCGTGTCGCATCGCAGGGTTTAGGTCGCTGGGCGTTCGCATGTCCTTACTTATCGAAACATTCCCGTCGTTGGCCAGAGAGCTTTCGGAATCGTTGCGCGCCGCCGGGCACGCATCGCTGGCGGACCAGATTGAAGGGGCGGTCATCGACCGAATCACATTCGACGAATCGGCGAACGCCGGTTACATCTACGTCCGGCCTTCACGCGAATTGAACATCGTGGAGTCCAACATCATCGGTGTTCGGCACGGCCGCACGATTGAGGTTGAAACGCGATACTGGACGAATATCGACACGGACAACTTTGACCGCCTGAAGGGAATCGAGATACTCTCACCAGGTGAACTCAGGGACGAACTGAGCAGATGAACGAACGGATAGACACGTGCCGCAGCTAACGGCGGCATCGCGTCACAACAAGGAAACCGCTGACATGATCGTAACCGTCGTGGATGGAGATCTGCTCGACCAGAACGTCGACGTCATCGTCAACGCCTGGAATCGAAACATCATTCCGTGGTGGTTACTGATCCCACAGGGCGTATCTGGGGCGATCAAGAAACGTGGTGGCCTGCAGCCGTTTCGGGAACTTGGACGAATGCGAGCAATTCCCCTGGGTCATGCGGTTGAAACGTCGTCGGGAACACTGCCATTCAAATCGATCATCCATGTCGCCGGCATCAACATGCTGTGGAGGTCATCGGAACGCTCGATTCGTGACTCGGTGCGAAGCGCAATTTCGATTGCGCAAAACCGTGGCTACAAATCGCTGGCTTTGCCGCTGATCGGTGCTGGATCTGGCGGTGGCACATCAACGAAGGTACAATCGATCATCGAAGACGAACTGGCCAAATGCCATTTCGATGGCGAGGTTCGAATCGTCCGGTACGCCAAGACGCCGACAAAAACAGCCGTGAACCGGAGCGGCGAAGTCGGGCGAACTTGAAATGGACAGTCTATCGTCGCCGCCCGGTTACGGTAGGCATTAGACGTCGCTTCAACCTGCCCGCGCCGCCAGGCAAGTGGCACCCCCCACCACCCCAGCGCCCGCCCCGCTGGGGCGGCGCAAAGCCTCTGCCCCAGCCACCCAACTCCCGGCCCTTCCCCCCCGCACTTTCCGCTAAACTTCCGGGGATGGACATCCGCTTCTACAACACCCTTGCTAAACGGATTGAGCCGTTCGAGCCGATCGACGGGCCGGGCGGGCCGGTCACGATGTACAACTGCGGGTTGACGGTCTACGACTATGGGCACATCGGGAACTTCCGGGCGTTTCTGTTCGCGGATGTGCTGCGGCGGTTTCTGGAGCTGGCGGGGTTTGCGGTGCATCAGGTGATGAACATCACCGATGTCGGGCACATGACGGAGGATCAACTGGCCGACGGCGGGGGCGAGGACAAGATGCAGGTGGGGGCGCAGCGGCTCCGGGCCGCGAAGAAGCAGGGGAAGCTCGAGGCCGGGGCGGTGAAGAACCCGGATGACCCGTACGAGGTGGCGGGGTATTTTACCAAGGTGTTTCTTGAAGATGCGCGGATGCTGGGGATGAAGATCGCGGATGAGTACCCGCGCAATGTGCCGCGGGCGACGGAGCATGTCGAGAAGAGCATGATTCCGATGATCGCCCGGCTGATCGAGCGCGGGCACGCCTATGTGGGGGCGGATGGGGCGGTCTACTTTTCCGTGGAGAGTTTTCCGGAGTACGGGCGGCTGAGCGGCAACACGCTCGACGCCCTGCGCGGCGGGGCGGGGGGCAGGGTGCTGGAAGAGCACCAGGCGGTGAAGCGTCACCCGGCGGACTTCCTGCTGTGGAAGCCCGATGCCCGGCACTTGATGAAGTGGCCAAGCCCGTGGGGGGAGGGGTATCCCGGGTGGCACATCGAGTGCTCGGCCATGGCGATGGCGATGCTCGGCCGGGAGGTGATCGATATTCATACCGGCGGAGAGGACAACATCTTCCCGCACCACGAGTGCGAGATCGCGCAGAGTTGCGGCGCTACGGGCAGGCAGGCTTTCGCGCGGTACTGGATGCACACCCGCCACCTGCTGGTGGATGGTGAAAAAATGTCCAAGAGCAAGGGCAATTTTTACACCGTGCGGGAGCTGGTCCACGAGCGCGGGGTGGATCCGGCGGCGCTGCGTTTCGAGCTGATCCGGGCGCACTACCGTTCCAACATGAACTTCACGTTCAAGGGGCTGGAGGATTCGACGAGCGCCGTGCGGCGGCTGCGGGCGTTTCATGCGGTGATGTTCGCGGCCGCGGGGGGCGAGGCGCGGCAGGTCGCGGCGGATGGTTCGCACCCGATGCTGGGGCCGTTCATGGAGGCGCTGGCGGATGATCTGAACATCAGCGGCGCGCTGGGGGCGCTTTTCGGTTGGGTGCGCGGGGAGCACAAGGATCCGGCCGAGGCTTTGGGCGCGCTGGAGAAGGCGAACCAGGTGCTGGGGGTCACGTGGGAAGCGCAGGCGCAAGGCACGGATGACCAGGTGCGGGCCAGGTGCAGGGCGATTGACCAAGCCCGGGCGAGGAAGGATTACGCGGCCGCGGATGCGCTGCGGAAGGAGCTGGCCGAGGCGGGGTACGAGGTGCTCAACACACCGGAGGGGACGGTGGCGCGGCGGAAGATTGGCGAGGTGACAATGTAGGTCAGGCCTTGGCCTGACAGATGGGCCATTGGAGCATTGCAATGCCCGGCTGTGTCCTGAGACTTTCCGGCCCGTACGAGTCGCTCGCCGTGTCGTTGAGTAACGCATTTGTGCTCTTCAAGGAATCGCGTGCGACAGAGGCGAAACGTGAGCGCGGCCTTGCCACCACACGTGACGAGGCTACGTTCAATCACGTGGTCAGCAAGGCGGACGGCTATCACGTTCGTCGCCAGATCGAAGACACGATTGCTTTTCTTTCGGCGCATATGGAGGAGTTGATGGAGCTTCGGTTCCGCCCCGGAGTTGACCATGCCATGCTTGATTTCGGTTGGGTGATCCCCACTGACCGTATCTGCCAGTTTCATCGCTTTCCATTGTCGCTCTTGACTTTGTGCGTTCAGACGCGGATCGAGATTGAGATATCCGTCTACCTGCAGGAGGATGAAGAACCCGGACTGTAGGTCAGGCCTTTGGCCTGACAATTCGTCACATCGTTGCGCGATCCTGTCAGGCCGAGGCCTGACCTACGGGTGGGCCGGCCGGTAGAATAGCTTGATGCTCTCCATCGGCCGCGTCCAGCTCAAGACCAACCTCCTGCTTGCGCCGATCGCGGGGTATTGCGATCTTGCGTTTCGCTTGGTCGTGCGCTCCATTCCCGAAGCCGCCCCCGCCCCCGGCCCCGGATGTGGGATCGGGACCGTGGGGCTGGCGTGTACGGATCTTCTGTGTCCGCAGGCGATTCTGCGGGAGACGGACACGACCTTGTGGCTGGCCGCGACGTGCCCGGAGGATCAGCCGCTTTGCATGCAGCTTTACGGGCGGGAGGTGGGCGTGATGGCCGAAGCGGCCCGCTGGGCGGCCGCGAACGGCGCAACGACCATCGACATCAACATGGGCTGCCCCGTCGATAAGGTGACGAAGAAGAACGGCGGCTCGAAGCTCCTTTGCGAACCGGAGCTTGCGATCGAGATCGTGCGCACTCTTGCGAGGACGGTCAGCGTCCCGGTCACGGCGAAGATCCGTCTGGGGTGGGATGACGCCTCGCTCATCACCGATTCGCTTCCGCCGCGCCTCGCGGATGCAGGGGCCGCGGCCATTACCGTGCATGGTCGAACCAGCCTCCAGAAGTTCCGCGGCAGCGCCAGCCTGCCGGGCATTGCCCGGGTGGTTCAGGCCGTCAAGAGGCATCATCCGCAGGTCACCGTCATCGGCAACGGGGATGTGAAGACGCCCGAGGATGCGAAGCGGATGCTCGGCGAGACCGGTTGCGACGGGGTGATGATCGGCCGGGGCGCGCTGGGTCAGCCGTGGATCTTCCGCGACACGGCGCACTATCTCGCCACCGGCCGCCTGCCGCCGGCGCTGTCGCGCTGGGAGCGCGCTCAGCTCGTGCTGGATCACTTCCACCACATGATGCGCCTGCGGGGCGAGCGGCGGACGATGGCGATGATCCACAGCCGGATTCCGTGGTACTCGCCGTTTCTGCAGCCCTGGCCCGGGCTGCGCCGCGCGGCGCACGAGATGGCCTCGGCCGCGGCGTTCGAGGACTACTGGCTCGCGGGGATGGAGCGGATGGAACAGGAGGGCGAAGGTTCGCCGATCGCGGAGGCGGCAGCGGTGTAACGACGCCGCAATGCCGTGATTAGCCGCGGCGTTTGCGCCTCAGGACGCCCGTCGCCCCTCAGGTCGCGGCGATGTCCGCGTCGAGCGAGCCGGCCGTCCGATAGCCCCGCCCGCCAGGTCCGCCAAAGAGGGCGCGCGATCCGGACGACAATCTCCGCGGAGGCGTCGCCTCCCCAGGCTGATAACATCAGGTTTCTGGCCGTCCCGCTCACGCAACGGAATCGCTCGATTGCCACGCCATGCCGCCCAGGACATCCCGCTGTGGCGGAACATCAGCTTCATGCTGATGTGGTCGAGCGTGGCCGCGAGCGGCTTCGGGGATCGGATGATCCAGCTCGCCGCGGAGCCGATGCTCGGGGTCTACGAGCCAGGGGCCTCGGCGGCGGCGATCCAGGCGGGCGTCGCGTTTTTCTTCTTTCTGCCGTACCTGTTGCTGACGCTGGTGGGGGGGTGGCTGGCCGACCGCCTGCCGCGCAAGTGGATCATGCTCGCGTGCGACGAGGGTCGGGCGGCGGTTTTGATGCTGGCGTTCGTCATGGCGGCGAAGATGACCACCGCGCAGGCGATCCCCGCGGAGTACCACTGGCGGGTGTACCTCATCATGGCCGCGACGGGGTGCTTCGCGGCGATCTTCAACCCCGCCCGCACCGCGGCGCTTCCGCAGCTTGTCCCCGTACGAGATCTTCAACCGGCCAACGCGGTTCTCGCGGCCATCACCATCGTCGCGTCGCTGATCGGATACAAGATCGGCGGGCACATCGTCGAGGATGTCTCGGTCCAGCGCGGCGTGCTGGTGGGGGCGCTCTGCTACGGAATCAGCGGGCTGTTCTTCGCGTTTCTCAAACCCGTGAGCCACGCGGCCCGCAGGCCGGCGGCGCGCGACCCGATCACGCGCCAGCTCGTGCAGGCGTTCACCTACATCCGCCGCCACGCCGCCGTGCGGAACCTGGTGGTGCTGGATGTTCTCTTCTGGACGGGCTCGTGGATTGTCGCGGCCGCGATCGCGGCGCTCGCGCGAACACATTACGACCTGCCGACCTGGGAGTACCTTTCGAGCAAGACGACGATGATGGCCCTGGTGGGCACGGGCATTCTCGCCAGCAGCCTGACGATGCTGCTGGTGCGCACGCGGCGGGAATCGGGGCTGGTGGCGATGCTGGCGCTCCTGGGCGCGGGGGCGGCCATGCTGCTGCTGGCGGTCTGCCGCGATTACGCGGCGGGGCTGATCCTTGCGCAGGCGATCGGGTTCATGGGCGGGCTGTTTCTGATCAACGTCGATACGCTCACGCAGTCGCTGACGCCCGACGGGATCCGCGGGCGCGTGTTCGGGCTGCGCTCGATGCTCAACACGTTGGCGACGGTCATCATCAACTTCATCATCTGGCGGTTGCCGCAGTCGCAGGCGGACCGCCTGATGATCCCGGCGTTGGCGGTCACGGCCGCGCTGCTGGCGGCGGTGGGAATCTGGGGCGTGTGCTCCATGCTCATGCGCGGGCCGATGGATCGTCCGGGGCTGAATGTGATGTGGCACGTCATCCGCCTGTACTGCCTGGTCTGGCACCGCCTTGAATGGCGCGGCGCGCATGAGGTGCCCGCGCGCGGGCCGGTCATCCTCGCGGCGAACCACACCACGGGGCTGGACCCGATGCTGATTCAGGCATCCCAGCCGCGCCTGGTGCGGTGGGTGATGCTGCGCAAGTATCAGTACCGACTACTCAACTTCGCGTGGCGGCGGATCGCCCCGATCGCGGTGGATCAGAACGGCAGGGACACCACGCAGATTCGCCAGGTCATCGCGGCGCTGCGCGAGGACGCGGTGGTGGGCATCTTCCCCGAAGGGGGGCTGCAGCGCGAGCATCGCAATCTTCAGCCGTTCGCGCC
>JBGTFI010000658.1:0-5058 GCA_041747335.1 Phycisphaeraceae bacterium
CAGTCGTCGTTCGCTTCACCGGAAATGCTCGCCCGTGATCCTTATAACCGCCTGCTCGCGCGCGGGCCGCGCTTCAGGCTCGAAGCCGAGCTGCTCCGCGATCAGGCGCTAGCCGCGAGCGGGCTGCTCAGCGGCAAGATGTTCGGCCCGCCGGTCTTCCCGTACCAGCCCGAGGGCGTCTGGCAGGTCGTCTACAGCGCCGACCAATGGAACCTCAGCGAAGGCGAAGATCGCCGCCGCCGCGGCATTTACACCTTCTGGCGAAGAACTTCGCCCTACCCCTCGATGGTCACGTTCGATGCGCCATCGCGCGAGGTCTGCACCACCCGCCGCATCCGTACCAACACGCCGCTCCAGGCCCTGGTGATGCTCAACGACCCGGTCTACGTCGAGGCGGCGCAGGCCCTGGCCCGGCGGATCACCGCCGAGGGAGGCGCGGCCGCGCAAAGCCGTATCGAACTCGCGTTCCAACTCGTCCTCGCCCGCGCGCCCGGAGAGGACGAAATCGCCCCGTTGATCGAGCTATACGAATCCGAGTTGGCCCACTACCGCGCGGACACCGACGCCGCCATGAAGATGGCCACAGACCCGCTCGGACCGCCCCCGCAAGGCATGGACCCGGCCGAACTGGCCGCGTGGTCGGTCGTCTGCAACGTCATCCTCAACATGGACGAGGTGATGATGAAGGGGTAGGGAAAGAGACGAAGTGACGAAGTGACGAAGAGTCAGGATGTGAGGTGTAAGTGATGGATCCTTATTTTGAGATGATGCGGCAGGTCACCCGGCGGCACTTCCTGGGGCAGTGCAAGGTCGGGGTCGGCGCGGCGGCGCTGGCATCCCTATGGCCCGGCGCGAAGGCCAGCGCCGCAACGGCGCCCTCTGATCCCATGGCCGCACGCGCACCACACTTCAAGCCAAAGGCCAAGAGCGTCATCTTCATCCACCTGGCCGGTTCACCACCGCAGCACGACCTGTTCGACTACAAACCCAAACTCGCCCAGCTCAGCGGAAAGCCCTGCCCAAAAGAGTTCCTCGAGAACATGCGCTTCGCCTTCATCAAGGGCCACCCCGAACTGCTCGGACCCACCCGGCCGTTCGAGCGCATCGGAACGACCGGCGCCTGGGTCAGCGACCTGCTCCCGCACTTCCGGCAGATCGTCGATGACGTCACCATCGTCAAGTCGATGTACACCGATCAGTTCAACCACGCCCCGGCGCAGCTCTTTCTTTACAGCGGTTCGGCCATTCCGGGGCGGCCTTCGATGGGCTCGTGGCTCACCTACGGGCTGGGGTCGGAGGCGGACAACCTCCCCGGTTTTGTCGTCCTGGTCTCCGGCGACAAAGTGCCCGACGCCGGCCGCAGCGTCTGGGGCAGCGGCTTCCTGCCGGGTGTCTTCCAGGGCGTCCAGTGCCGCTCGAGCGGCGAACCGGTGCTGTACGTCTCCAACCCCGCCGGAATGAGCGACCAGGTCCGCCGCCGAAGCCTCGATGCGCTGCGCAAGGTCAACGAAGCGCAGCACGAACGCTTCGGCGATCCCGAAACGCTCACCCGCATCTCGCAGTACGAGCTGGCATACCGCATGCAGATGGCCGTGCCGCAAGTCATGGACATCACACGCGAACCTTCCTGGGTGCATGAGATGTACGGCGCCAGGCCCGGGCAACCGGTCTTCGCCAACAACTGCCTGCTCGCCCGCCGGCTCGTCGAGCAGGGTGTGCGTTTCGTGCAGCTTTTCGACTGGGGCTGGGACGTTCACGGAACCCACACCGGCAACGACCTGCTGCACCAGCTTCCCGCCAAGTGCCGACAGATGGATCAACCCGTAGCCGCCCTCATCATGGACCTCAAACAGCGCGGATTGCTCGACGAAACGCTCGTCGTCTGGAGCGGGGAGTTCGGCCGAACGTCGATGAACGAACAGCGCGACGGCTCGACGTACATGGGGCGCGACCACCACCCCGGTTGCTTCACGATCTGGATGGCCGGGGGCGGCGTGAAGCGCGGCGCGGTCGTCGGCGAAACGGACGAACTGGGTTACCGCGTCGTCCAAACGCCCATCCACGTCCACGACCTCCAGGCCACCATCCTCCACCTGATGGGCCTGGACCACGAGCGCCTCACCTACCGCTTCCAAGGCCGCGACTTCCGCCTCACCGATGTACACGGCCACGTCGTGAGCGAGGTGCTGGCGTAGGGAGTTCGTGGCCATGCCGGGTGCCATGCCCTCGCGAAGCGTGGGCATGTGACGTTCCGAACCGTCACATCTCCTCCCCCATGCTCACCCGCACCTCCGCCATCCAGACCTGTCTGGTCCGCGCTGATGAAATCCTCCCCCTGCGCCACGCCATCCTCCGGCCCGGCAGGCCGCTTGAGAGCGCCCGCTACGCCGAGGATGATGACCCGGATACCCTCCACATCGCAGCGTACCGGGATGACAAACTCGTCGGGTGCGCCACGCTGATCCTTCGGGCGCTCGGCGATCATCCCGGCTGGCAGCTTCGCGGCATGGCCAGCACCCCCGACGCCGCCCGGCAGGGCGTGGGGACAGCCGTCATCCGCGCCGCCGAAGAATCACTCCGCAGCCGCGAGCCGCGGGCACTGCTCTGGTGCAACGCCCGCCTCGTCGCCATCGACTTCTACCGCAAGCAGGGTTTTGCCGCCGTCAGCGGCACCTTCCTCGAACCCGATGTCGGCCCGCATGTACGAATGATGAAGCCGGCGGCTGGCGGCTAACGAGAATGCTCGAATGCACGAAGGGTAGGTTCCCCAACTTGCAACTTGCCAACTTGCCTACTTTCAAACCTCCGGAGGACCTCCCCACCGTCGCAGAGCTGCCCTCAACTTCCCCATCGGCAGCCCCACCACCGTCGTCGGGTCGCCGCCCGCGGCGCACCGCACCGGCCAACCGGCCTGCTGACGATCGAACAGGTTGTACCCCCCCGCTTTCCCGCGCCAGGCGCCCGACGCGAGGTACTCCTCGATCTGCGGTTCCGAGAGCTTGCCGAAGGCGACCACGGCCGCGTCGCTGAATGATTCACACCGCCCCCCGGAAACGTCGCACAGCGCGACGCCCGTCACGACCTCATGATCGCACCCCTCGAAGCCCTGAAGAATGCGCCGGGCCTCGTCCCGGTCGGCCGGTTGCCCGATCAGCCGCCCATCGGCGCCGATGCAGATCGTGTCGGCCGCGAGAATGATGAACCGTCCAGACTCCCTTCGATCGCGCAGCCATCGCGCCAGGCTCATCGCCTTCTCTTGCGCAAGTCCCGCCGCCAGGTCTCCTGGCGTAGCGCCCGCCCGAACCTCCGGATGCGGAGGGTCGTCAAACGGCGGATCCATCTGCTCAAACGCATACCCCGCCTCGCGCAGAAGCGCCGCCCGACGCGGCGAACGGCTGGCGAGAATCAGACGCGGCGGGGGCATGGCGGGACTATCCCGGCGATGCTGCGCCGAGGCAAACTCACCGAGGCTCTGCACCGCTGACACGCCCCTCGCGCACGCGGGAGACTCGCCATTCCCTACAATCCCCCCAATGACTCTTCCGCTTCACCTCCAGAGCTTCTCCCTCGGTGACTGGCAGACCAACTGTTACGTCCTGCACGCCACCGAACGCGACGCCCCCTGCTGGATCGTCGATGCCGGTTTCGACCCCGCCCCGATGATCGAATACATCCGTGAGCGACGCCTCCAGCTCGAGAAGATCCTCCTGACCCACGCCCACCTCGATCACATCGGTGGGCTTCACGAGGTCCGCCGGGCGCTCGGCCCCGCGCCGATCCTCATCCACCCCGCCGAGCGCGACTTCCTCACCGACACTTTCCTGAATCTTTCGGCCATTACCCATTGCCCCGTCGTCGCGCCTCCCGCCGACGGCGACCTCACACCCGGCGTGCCCGTCGAGCTGGACGGTGTCGAGTTCGAGGTCCGCCACACCCCCGGACACAGCCCCGGCGGAGTGACGCTTTATCAGGCGCAGGCCGGGGTCGCGCTGGTCGGCGATGCCCTCTTCGCCGGGTCCATCGGACGCTACGACTTTCCCACTTCCGATGGCGAGCTGCTGCTAAGAAGCATCCGGGAGCAGCTTCTGACCCTCCCCGACGCCACGCGCATCCTCTCCGGCCACGGTCCGCCAACCACCATCGGGGCCGAACGAAGGCACAATCCCTATCTCCGATGATCCCTCCCGCCTGAGAACCGCCGGCCAATTGGCCCCCCCGCGCACTTGACCGCGATCCTCTATAATGTCCGCCGGCACGCGCGGCGCGCCGGACGGAGGCGTTGTGCCCGGCCGCCCCAACCCTTGACCTCTCGAAGCAGGCACTTGAAGGAGCAGGATGATGACGATCAGCAAGGCATGGCCCGCACTGATGGTGGCGGCGATGGTGATGCTCGCGGTCGGGACCGCGCCCGCGCGGGCCCAGGTCTCCCCCGAAGACCTCACGAAGATGGCCAGCGCCGCCCCCGCCCGCCCCTACGCTCAGCCGCAATCCCCCCGCAAGCTGCTGGTGTTCTCCAAGACCAACGGTTTCCGCCATGCGTCAATCGCCACCGGCAAAATCGCCTTCACTGAAATGGGTGGGAAAACCGGCGCATTCGAGGCCGTCATCAGCGACGACCTCGCGAATTTCGAGGCCGACGCGCTGAAAAACTTCGACGCCGTCTGCTTCCTCAGCACGACGCTGAACGTCTTTTCGCCCAAGTCCGACGAGTTGAAAAAAATGTCGGACGACGAGAAAAAAGCTGCCGCCGAACGCGAGGCCCGTTTGAAAACCAACCTGATGGAATTTGTGAAAGCTGGCGGAGGATTCGTCGGGATCCATGCCGCCACGGACACCTTTTACGAGTGGCCGGAATATAACAAAATGATCAACGGCTGCTTCGACGGCCATCCTTGGAACGCCAACACCAAGGTCAGCATCAAGGTCGAACCCGGTCAGGAAAAGCATCCGCTCGTCGCGATGTTCGGCGGCGAGAACGTCGAATTTCAAGAGGAGATCTATCAATTCAAAGAGCCTTACGATTCGAAATCCGTCCACATGTTGCTCCGCCTGGACACC
>JBGTFI010000659.1:0-4417 GCA_041747335.1 Phycisphaeraceae bacterium
TCGCCACGCCCACGCCGCCGCAGGCCCCGGTCGGCGGCGATCGACCCGCGGGCAATGTCGATCCGATTCACGACTATCAGCACCTCGGCGGCGGCCGATCCGTCACCGGAGGGTACGTCTATCGCGGACCGATCGAGGAAATCCAGGGCCGGTACTTCTTCGCGGACTTCATCTCGAGCCAGATCTGGTCGCTGGTGGTGGAAGGCGGGGCGGCGACGCAGGTCACGGAACTGACCTCGGCGCTCGATCCTCCGGGGCCGACGGCAGTGGTCAACCCCTCCTCGTTCGCGGAGGACGACGCGGGCAATCTCTACCTGCTCACGCTGGGTGGTTCGGTGTTCAAGTTCGTGCTGCTGGGCGACATGGATGGCGACGGGAAGCTTAATGCGTTTGACGTGAACCTGTTTGAGCTGGCCCTCGCGGATCGAGAGGGATACGTGGCGGCGCGGCCGGGCATGGATCCCGATGTCAGCGGAGACCTCAGCCGTGACGGGATGCTCGACGCGACGGACGTAAGCCTGTTCGAGGCCGCACTCGCGCTCGCGGGCGCGGGCGTGCCGATTCCCGAGCCGGGCACTCTTTCATCGCTTGCACTGGGCGGGCTGTTGGCGCATCGCCGACGGCGCGGAACGAGCCGGGTCTGAGATTCACCGGCCGATGCGGTTGGAAACGGAGAGGGTGGGATTCGAACCCACGGTACGGACGAGCCGTACACCGGTTTTCGAGACCGGCACCTTCAGCCGCTCGGTCACCTCTCCAGGTGGCGTGTTCGGGATCGTTGCACACCCCGGCGGACGTGTCAAGAGTTGTTCATTCCAGGGCCGCGGCGCCGGCGATGATCTCTCCCAGCTCCGTCGTGATCGCCGCCTGGCGGGCGCGGTTGTACTTGCGCGTCAACTCCCTGCCCATCCGCCCCCCCGCGTCGGTGGCGGCCTTCATGGCGATCATCCGGGCGATGTGCTCGCTCACCGCCGCTTCGTTGAAGCATTGGAACAGACGCGTCTTGACGGTGATCGGGAGAAGCTCATCCAGCAGGCTGCGGGGATCGGGCGAGTAGTCGTACTGAGTCCCGGCCGATTCGGGCCTGCTCTCACCGCCACGCGGATCGCTCAAGGGAAGCAGCGTCAGAACCTGGGCGGACTGCCTGCCCATCGACTCGAACGCCATGTACGCGACCTTGACCGCGTCGTATTCGCCGTCCGAGAAGTGCTTCATGTAGCGGGTGGCAAGCGGCTCGACCTCTTCGAACGAGACTTTGTCGGTGAACTGGCTGTGGAACTTCGACACCTCGACGCGCGAGAATCGGAAAAACGCCACGCCCTTCTTGCCCGCAAGCTCAAGATCCACCGTCCGGCCCGCCTCGACCTGGGCGCGGCGGTAGGCGTTGGCGGTGCGCAGGACGTTGGCGTTGTATCCTCCGCACAGCCCGCGGTTGGAGGTGATGACCAGCAGCAGTTCCCGCCCGCCGGCTTTGAGCTCGGTCCGCAGCAGGGGGTGGAGGGCGGCGTTGTCCCCGCCCATGGCCGCCGCAAGCTCTCCGGCGAGTTCGCCGATCTTGCGGGCAAACGGTTTCGAGGCCGTCGCCTTGCGCTGCGCGTATTGGAAGCGGGCGGTGGCGATCATCTGCATCGTCTTGGTGATGCGGCGGATATTGGCCACCGCCTTCATTCGGCCTTTGATTTCGCGGGTCTGTCCCATGGTGGCGACATGATAGGGACCGGCGGAAAAGTTGCAACGAGAGGGGGATCGCCCGCCGTGGGGGGTCGCGCCCGGGATCCAGGATAGCGGGGGGCCAAAAAGCGGGTGAAGGGATTCGAACCCTCGACATTCAGCTTGGGAAGCTGACGCTCTACCAACTGAGCTACACCCGCGTCGCATCTATTCTAGCCGGGGGTATCCGGTGGATGCAAGCGTCAGACTGGCGATCGGTCAGCGTGGGGTGCATGACACGTCAGGCGGTCCCGTTTCCTGGGTGCCATGGCCTCGTCCTCGTGGCCATGCGGCCACCGACATGCAAGAGGGACAGTCGCAAGGAGTCGCGAGCCTGCTGTCCGTCGCTGACAGGTGTTCGGGGGGTTTCATGCCCACGCTTCGCGAGGGCATGGCACCCAAGAGAAAGAAACCGTGATCCCGCCTGGGCTGTCATGCACCCGTCAGCGTGACTTGAGGAACCCGACCGTGGATTCGAAGATCCGCTGGCGGAACGTCTGTGCCTCGGCCTGGGCGGCCTGGGTTTCGAGGTCCGCGAGGTTCGCTCCGCAGAAGCGGCAGCCCAGTGGGTCAAGGTGGAAGGCGATGTAACCGTTCCAGTCCGGGTCGAGGGTTCCCAGCAGGTAGGCCCCGATCGTGCTGCGTTTGGGGCAGGTAAAGCGGTGGGTTTCCCAGACGGCGGTCAAGAGCGTGTCGGGCGGGTCGTTGTCGTGGTCGCCGGAGGACCGGCCGCCCGCGCTGATGGCCAACTCGACCTTTTCTCGCACGCGTTTAAGCCAGCGATGCTTGAAGAGGGCCACCTGCTGCTCGGTCATCTCGAGGCGCTGAGCGATGTCCTTGTTGCGAAGCTGGGCGTAGAAGAGCATGTCCATGAGCTGAAGGTCGCGAAAGCGCGGGGCGTGCTTGGCGTCATCGACGATCGCCTTGATTGCTCCAGCCAGCGCGGCGGCGTCGAGCGAGCGGTCTTCCTCGCGGCGGACGTACCAGCTCCCGGCCGGTTGACTGCCGGGCAGCTCGGGGGTGAGGGGAAAAGTGCTGCCGTCGTTTCGGCCGGCGGCGGCGAGTTCGGAGAGGGAGCACACGGCCACATCCCGCCCGCGGAATACGTCGATGATCTTCCGGCGGAGGATGGTGAAGAGATAGGTTTCCAGGCTTGCATCGGCGCGGTAGGCGCGCAGGCCGCGCAGGAAGCTCAGGAAAGTCTCCTGGACGAGATCCTCGGCATCGGCCTGCTGGCGCAGTCTGGCGCGGGCGAAGGCGGTGAGTCTGCCTTCGTAGCGCTCGACAAGCTGCGCCCAGGCGCGCTGGTCGCCGGCGCGCACCTGGTCCAGCAGGAAGCGATCGGCCTCGCTCAGGGGTGAATCATGGGACATGGCGGTGGTCATGCGGGCAGAGAGCAACGCGGGGCGTGAACGATGCAGATTACCTGCTCAAAGGGACCGCGACAACGCAGCACACACAACACTGAACCCACAACTCATAACCCACTCACGCCACGATCACCATGATCGCGACGCCCGCGATGAGCAGCACGAACACCGCCAGGCGGACCATCCAGCGGTAGTACCCGCGTGTGGCGGCTTGGAGGAAGAGGTAGACGACGGTGAGCAGCGTGACCAGGCCGATGGAAGCGGCGACGGCGCCCAGAGCGGTGCGCCGGCCGACGGCTTCGCGCATTCGCGCTTCGGCGCGGAATCGCTGGAGCTCGGTTTCCGCGATGCGCTGGAGGGACGCGAGGTTGTCCGCCTTCACGGAAACCAGGATCGCCTCGCGCCACTGATCGGCGCCGGTGGTGGGAAACACCAGCCGTTGGGCGAAACGATCCTCGACGTTGTAGCCCTGGCGCACGGCGTTCGTGAGGTGATCGTTCAGCCAGGGATCGAGATGTTCGCGCCAGTCCGGGCGATGGGCGAGCGTGGAATGCTGCGCCAGGTGATCGACCACCATCGGCGTGATCTGGCGCACCGCGTCGGCGACGGCCTGGCGCGAGGCCTCTTCGCGCGAGTGCGCCAGCGCCGAGCGGGCGAGGAAGAGCGCCTGCCCCGGCCGGGCGGAGACATACTCATCAAAGCGCATAAGCCACGGCTTCTCGATGTAGCGCACGGTGCGGTGGTGTTCGCCGGTCGAAGTCAGCGCCAGCGCCCGGAGGGTCGAGCCCGCGCCCGGGGTGGACCCCACGATGACCCGCACGTCTCCGTCGCCGTTCGGCCGCTCATTCGGCAATTCGCTCGCCACGACCACGACGTTCGCCTGGGGAAATCGCTCGCGCAGCGCCCCGGCCAGGGCATATCCGATATCCGCCTGCTGAGCGATCGCCTGTCCGCCGATCTCGATCGTCGCGGGCGTAGGGTGCTCTGGCGGGAGGGCGGATTGAATCACGGGCGAGAGTGCGCGGCCGAGAGCGCCGGCGGCGGATTCCGCCGAGGGATAGAGGTCGGCCTCGAAGACCGAATCGGCCTCGGCGCGCCAGGCTCTGTCGATGTCGGGGGTGGTGGCGGCAGGCGTCGGCGCCAGAGGCGGAGCTGAAGGCGGGAAGGGAGGCAGGGGAGGCTCGATGCGCACGTCCACGTCGATCCGCCCGTCCAGCAGTGTGCCCCAGCGATCGAGCTGCGTGCGGATGCGTTCGGGAAGCTCGTGTTCATCCATGCGGTGCAGCGCATCGAGGCTCTTGTCCAGCGCGGCGGCCGCGGCGCTGAGCTGCTCGGCG
>JBGTFI010000660.1:0-12408 GCA_041747335.1 Phycisphaeraceae bacterium
CGCCGCGCGGGCGATCCACCGGAACTCTTTGCCAACGCCGACCGCATCCGATCGGAACTCGGCTGGTCGCCACGCTACACCGACATCGACGCGATCATCGACACGGCATGGCGGTGGTTCAGGGCGCATCCCGATGGCTACGAGAGCTGACCGAAGCGCCGCGGGCGTTCACGTGCGGCAGGTGACAACCCCTCAGGAGATGGAGCGCTGCCTCGCGATCCGCAGGCGGGTGTTCATCGAGGAGCAGAAGGTCCCCGAGCACCTGGAACTCGATGCGCTCGACGGCGAATGCACGCACTTTCTCGCGATGACGGCTGACGGCGAAGCCATCGGTACGGCACGCCTGCGGGTGACGGAGGACGGCCGCGCCAAGGCCCAGCGCGTGGCGGTGTCCAAAGAGCACCGCGGAAGGGGGGTCGGTGCGCTGCTGATGCGGGCGTTGGAGGATCGCGCGCGATCGATGGGGCTGCGAGAGGTGATCCTGGGGGCGCAGCTCTCGGCCAGGTCGTTCTATCTGGGCCTGGGTTACGTGCCCTTCGGCGAGGAGTTTCCCGAAGCCGGAATCCGGCACGTGATGATGCGCAAGAAGCTCTGACCTTCAGGCGCGCCGCCGCGCCGGACCTTCCGATCGAATACAATGCGTGCCGCGAGGACGATTGATCCTGCCGCTGGGCGTTGAGAGAGGTGTATCAATGGCCGCCGCACTGCTTCTGGACTCGACCCCGGCGCTCCGTCGCGCCACCATGCTGCTCGCTTTTGACGGATGGATGGACGGCGGAGACGTCTCCACCGGCACGGTGGGCATGTTGATGCAGCACCTGAGCGCCGTTCCGTTCGGCCGCATCCACAGTCATGAGTACTACATCGAGAGCTTCCCGGGGGACATGGCGGTGACGGCGCTGTTTCGCCCGCACGTGGAGATCGTGGCTGGGCGGATCGAGCGGTTCGACCCTCCCGCCAACGAGTTTTTCGTGGCCGAGGACGCGAACCTGATCCTCTTCCGGGGTCGCGAACCGAACCTGCGCTGGGATTCGTTCGCGGATCACCTGTTCGAGGTGGCGGCCCGCACGGGTGTCGAACGCATGATCTTCATCGGGAGCTTCGCCGGCGCCGTGCCGCACACGCGCGAACCTCGGCTGTACGTCACCGTCTCCTCCGAGTCGCTTCGGGAGGAGTTCGAGCGTTTCGGGTGCCGGCTGTCGAACTACGAAGGCCCGGCCAGCTTCGCAAATTATCTGCTCAGCGAAGCGCCCCAGCGGGGCATCGAGATGGCCAGCCTGGTGGCGGAGATTCCCGCCTACATCCAGGGAACCAACCCGATGAGCATCGAGGCCGTGACGCGCCGCCTGGCTGCGATCCTCGGGCTGGGTGTCGACCTTGACGCCCTGCGCGTCGAGAGCGACGAATGGGAAAGCCGCGTCACCGCCCGCGCCCAGGAAGAGGAAGAACTGGCCGAACAGATCCGCCAGCTTGAGAAACAATACGACGATGAACTGCTGGATAGCGCCGCGGAGGCGGACTGAAAAAGGGGTTTGGCTGTGAACAGTGGGGCGGGCGTCCCGCCCGCCATCAGGCCGAAGGCCTGAGCTCGTCAAACAGGACGCGGGTTAGTTGGCCATGACGCTTGCGGCTGCGCCGCAATGGCGGGCGGGACGCCCGCCCCACTGTTCATATGGATAACGACCACACACAGTGTCACACCTCGCACCGAAGCGTCACGATCTGGAACGGCTTTACCCGCAGTGTCGCCTTGCCGTCGCGCAGGGGGATTGATTCGGGCTTCTCTTCAAGCATGTTTGTCCGCGTCAAGCGCTTGACCGCCGCGCCGAACTCGATCTTTACCTGCCGCGCGATGCGCCCGGCGTCGTAGAGTCGCACGACAAACGCGTTGCCTTCCTCGGCCCATTTCACGCTCTCGACGATGATGTTGGGCTGGTCCACGCGCAGCAGTGAAGGGATCGGCCGGGCGACGCCGGCCGCGGGCGCGGGGCGCGGGGCGATGTTGAACTCGTAGGCCGGGCGGATCACCGACTCCACACTGAACGGCGCATCGTGCGGCAGCAGAGCATAGGCGAAGCGGTGGATGCCCTCATCCCCGCGCGGGTCCGGGTGCGTGCCGGACTTGATCAGCGTCAGCCGCACGTCGCTTCCGGCCACGCTCACCCCGTACTTGCAGTCGTTGAGCAGCGCCACGCCGAAGCCGTTTTCCGAAAGATCCGTCCACTTGTGCGCGCACACCTCGAACCGCGCCCGGTCATCGAGCTGATTCTGGTGCGTCGGCCGCTCGACGTGCCCGTACTGGATTTCATGCCGCGCCTGCTCGGTGTGGACATCCAGCGTGAATCCGGCCTTGAGCAGCGTCATCTTCTCATGCCAGTCGACGACCGTGTCGAAGTCGATGCGCGGCGAATGCGCGTGGAACACCATGTCCTGCTTGAGCATCGAGCCTCTGCCCAGGGAGAACTCGCTGCGGATGCGGATCTGCAGCGGCCCTTCCGCCACCACCGACCGCGATTTCAATCGGTCCGCCGGGCGCATCTTGAGCTTCTGGTCGCTGTCGATGTCCCAGTTGTCCCATGCTTCAGGGACATCCTCGCCGATCCAGAGCGTGTTGAGCGCGCCGCCGGAGCGGACGATCTCCCTGCCCGAGGCCTTGTGCCTGAGCGAGACGATGCGGCCGACATCATCGAACCTCGCGACATACTGCGGTGTTTCGAGACGCGACTTGCTGTGGATGAACGGCGAGGCCCCCTGCTTGCGGGGCTTTGTCTTGAGCGGAACGACCGAAGCGCCCAGCGCCGGGATTACCGGGCCGTGGACGGCGAGCTTGCGGTTTCCCTCCACATCCTCGATCCACTGCGCCGTCACCCCCGGCAGGTCGGGGACCATGTTGCGCGGCGCGTTGGAAAGCTCCATCCCGCCGATCCGGTCCCAACTGAGCGTGTTGAAGATCATGGCCGCGGCACTTCGTCCGCGCGGCGACCCGGCCAGGCGCGTAGCGGCTTCGGAAACAACTTCCTCCACGGCTTCGAGGTTTTCGCCGAGTTCCCGGATCGCCTGATCGTTTGCCTCGGCGATCGAGCTGCCCGGCAGAATATCGTGGAACTGGTTGATGAGCAGCGTCTTCCACAGCTCAAGCATTCGCGCGGATGGATACTTCGCGCCGCCGATCGCCGCCACGGTCGCCAGCAGCTCCGCATCGCGCAGCGCGAGTTCGTTCTTCCGATTCAGTCGCTTGATCGCCCCGATGCCCGTGAGCGTCCCGCGGTGAAGCTCCAGATAGAGTTCGCCGACCCAGCGGGGAAGGTCCGGCGCGAGATCGCGCTCGACGCCCCGCATGAACTCGGTCAATGTCATGTAACTCGCCTTCGGACACCCTTCGAGATCCTCCAGCCGGTCGGCGAGACTGAGCATCTCCTCCGTAGGGCCGCCGCCGCCGTCCCCCCACCCCAGCGCGCCGAAGCGGCGGTCCTGGATGTCCTTGTGCTGCACCCAGTTCCAGTCCCGGATCAGCGAAGCCGGATCGGGAACCCAGTGCGTGGCGTTGAAGTGCGAGAGGACGGTCGTCCCGTCGATGCCCTCCCAGATAAACGTGTCATAGGGAAAGCGCGTGGTGTCGTTCCACCCCATCTTCGTCGTGCAGAAGTAAGGGATGTCCACACCCTCAAGAATCTGCGGCAACGCCGCCGAATACCCGAACACATCCGGCTGCCAGAGCGTGTCGGCGGTGTAGTTGAAGTGCTCGCGGGTGAAGCGCTGGCCGACGAGGAACTGGCGGATCAGCGCCTCGCCGCCGGTGAGATTGCAGTCAGGCTCGATCCACGCCCCACCGTTGGGCTCCCAGCGACCCTCCTTCACCGCCCGCTGGATGCGTTTGAACAGACCCGGATACAGCCGCCGGACCATGTCCGCGTGGCAGGGCGAGCTTTGCAGGAACTTGAACTTGGGGAACTGCTCCATGAGGTTGAGCACGGAGCCGAAGGTGCGGCCGGTCTTACGCTCAGTTTCCGCGATGGTCCACAGCCAGGCGGTGTCGAGGTGCGAATGCCCGATGATCCCGAAAAACGGCGTGGTCGGACCGTTGTGCAGCGCCAGCAGCGGCTTCATCACCCGTCTGGCCTCGGCGAGCTTCGGCCGCCAGCTCGATTCGTCCGTGAAGGTTGGATCCGCATCCACCACCTCGAACACCTTCGCCAGGCAGCGGGTGATCTTCCCTCGCCGAAGCGAGTGCTCATCCAGCGAAGTGGCGAGCTGCCGCAGCACTTTCAGGTCAAAAGTGAACGCCGACACATCCTCTCGCTCGAGCACGACCTCGATGCCCTCGAACACGATACTGTTGCGCTCGACGACCGTGGGCTTCTCATCCGGCTGCGTGCCGGGGAAGTTGTGCCGTCCGTAGGCCTCGAACGCCAGGTGGTAGCGCTTCTGCGTGGAACCGTTGGCGGCCATCATGACCACGGGGTGGGCGAAGTCGAACGTGCCGCGGTGTTCGCCATCGACCAGGAACATCGTCTCCTTTGCGCCGGTGCGGGCGCGCACGAACACGCGCCGGTTGCGGCACACCGCCGGCAGGCGCACATCCCCGCGGAACCACGCGGTCACCCACGAACCGCCCCATTTCGTGCCCGGCTTTGCGGGCGTCCACTTCACCCCCGCCCGGCGCGCCGGTTCAGCGTGCAGGAACTCTTTCGTCTGCCACATCTCGACGGGCACATCGGCCACGTGCTCGTAACGGAGCTTCGTGTAGCGCTGCTCGATGCGTTCAAGCTTTCTCAGGATCTTGGGGTGGGTGAACATCGTCGGCTCCGTCGGTTTGAGGGCAGGGGATGATATCGAAACGGCATGAAAGCCGCGAGGGGGGATCGCAGAATGAAAATTGAAATTTGAAGCCCTTGTGGGACCACGCTCACAGAGGCGGCACGAATCAACCCCGTAAGCCCCGCTGGATGGATCGCCCCCCCAATCTTCAATCTGCAATCTTCAATCAGCAATAACAATCCCCCCCTTCCGCTTGACGCCGACGCCCAAGGCGTGGACCATGCTCGCTTCTCATGCCCGACCCTCAGGGAACTACCGTGTCCGACACGCTGACCACCCTCGCCGCGCGCTTCAGACAGGCGCTCGAGGCCTCGTTCGGCCAGGAATACGCGGAGACCGATCCCAATCTCTCCCCCGCCACCAACCCGCGATTCGGGGACTACCAGGCCAACCTCGCCATGGGGCTGGCCAAAAAGCTCTCCATGAACCCTCGCCAGGCGGCCCAGATAATCATCGAAAATCTCGAAGTGTCGGACCTCTGCGAGAAGGTCGAGATCGCCGGGCCGGGGTTTATCAACCTCCATTTGACTCAGTCGTTCTTGAACGATCAGATCACCGCGCAGGCCGAGGACGAGCGCCTGGGCGTCCCCCTCGCATCGCCGCCCGAAACCGTCATCGTCGATTACTCGTCCCCCAACGTCGCCAAGGAGATGCACGTCGGGCACCTGCGCTCCACGATCATCGGCGACGCGGTGGCCAGGCTTCTCGACTTCCAGGGCCACCGCGTCATCCGGCAGAACCACGTCGGCGACTGGGGCACGCAGTTCGGCATGTTGATCGAGCACATGCTCGACGCCGCCGGCGACAACGATGTCTCAAGCTATTCCGTCCGTGACCTCGATGAGCGGTATCAACAGGCCAAACGCAAATTCGACAGCGACCCCGGCTTCGCCGAGCGCGCCCGCAGGCGCGTCGTCGCCCTCCAGGGCGGGGACGAAGCATCGCTTGACCTCTGGCGCAGACTGGTCGGCGAAAGTTACCGCCACTTCGGCGAGATCTACGAGCGGCTGGGCGTGCTGCTGACCGAATCGGATGTGCGCGGCGAGAGCAGCTACAACGAAGTGCTCGCGAAGGTGGTTGAGGATCTGAGCAAGGCTTCGGCGCTACATGAAAGCCAGGGCGCGCAGGTCGTCTTCCCCGAAGGATTCAGGGACCGCGAGGGCGAACCGCAGGCGATGATCGTCCGCAAGTCTGATGGCGGATATCTCTACGCCACGACCGACCTGGCCGCGGCCCGTTACCGCGCGGGCGAGCTTCATGCCGACCGCATCATCTACGTCACCGACGCCCGGCAGGCCCAGCACTTCGCGATGGTCTTCCAGACGCTGCGGCAGGTCGGCTGGGTCAGGCCGGAAGTTCAATTGGAGCACCTGCCCTTCGGGGCGATCCTCGGGCCGAACCGGGCTCCGTTCAAGACCCGCGAGGGCGGAACCGTCAAGCTCATCGACCTCCTCGACGAAGCGCTCCGCCGCGCCGAGGCCATCATTCAGGAGAAAGACCCCGACCTCCCCGCGGACCAGCGCCGTGAGATCGCCCGGGCCGTGGGCATCGGCGCGCTCAAGTACGCCGACCTCTCCAACGACCGCATCAAGGACTACATCTTCGATTGGGATCGCATGCTCTCGTTCGAGGGCAACACCGCGCCGTATCTCCAGAATGCGTACGTCCGCATCCGCTCGATCTTCCGCAAGGGAGAGGTCGATCCCTCATCCCTCGCCGGCAGCGCGATCACCGCCCGCGAGCAGCCCGAGCGCCGCCTGGCGCTGCTGCTGCTCCAGTTCGCGCAGGTGATCGACCAGGTCGCCCGCACGCTCGAACCGCACCGCCTGTGCAATTACCTGTATGATCTGGCCTCGGCCTACCACAAGTTCTACGAAACCTGCCCCGTCCTGCGCGAGGGCGACCCCGCCCTCCGCGCCAGCCGCCTGCGATTGAGCGACCTCACCTCCCGCGCCCTCCGCCAGGGCCTGAACCTCCTGGGAATCCAGACAGTCGAGCGGATGTGAAGGCTCAATGCCCGAATGCCCGAATGCACGAATTAGTTCACCTTGACACAACACACCAACTCTCCCACACCCTACCCCCCACACCCTACACCCTGCTCCATGCCTGACCGATTCACCCAACGCATCCTCAATTACCTTGCCCACGAGCGCTATCGCCCCAGCGATATCGCCACCCTCGCCCGCGACCTGAACATCGATGACGACTGTCTCGACGAGTTCGCCAAAGCCGTCAACGAAGTCATCAAGCAGGGACAGGCCGTCTGGGGAACCGGCGACACGCTGGTCTTGCCCCCGCCGGGGCGCGAGATGGTCGGCAGCTTCCGCCTCAACCCGCGCGGCTTCGGCTTTCTCGTACCCGATTCTCCCGTGGCGCACGGCGACCTGTTCGTCCCCGCCCCATTCACCGGCGGAGCGCTCACCGGCGACCACGTCCGCGCCCGCGTCATCCTCGAAGCAGGACGCGCCGGTCCCTCCGCGCCCGGCCGCTCGCCCTACATCGGAAAAATCGTTGAGATCATCCGACGCGCCGATCGCAAGTACGTCGGCAACCTTCTCAAGCGCGGGTCGCACTGGGTCGTGCAGGTGGACGGCCGTTCTCTACCGGATCCCGTGGTCGTTCGAGACGTCGGCGCGAAAAACGCCCGCGCCGGGGACAAGGTCGTCATCGAGATCGTCACCTACCCCTCCGACCGCGGACCGGCCGAGGGCGTCATCACAGAAGTCCTCGGCGAGCAGGGCGAACCGGATGTGGAAACCGCCGCCGTCATGCGCGCCTTCGGGCTGGAGGAGGCCTTCCCCGAAGCCGCCCTCGAAGAGGCCCGCGCCGCGGCACACGGGTTCGATGAATCCACCATCCCTCCCGACCGGGAAGACCTCACCAGCCTCTTCTGCGCCACCATCGACCCGCCCGATGCCCGCGACTTCGACGATGCGATCAGTCTGCGGCGTCTTGAAGGCGGTGATGGTGATGATGGCGCCGCCTACGAGCTGGGCGTGCATATCGCCGACGTCTCGCACTTCGTCAAAGTTGGCGGCGTGCTCGACACCGAGGCCAAAGAGCGCGGCAACAGCACCTACCTGCCCCGCCGGGTGGTCCCCATGCTCCCCGAACTGCTCAGCAACGGTGTCTGCTCCCTCCAGGAGGGCGTCAACCGCTACACCCGCTCAGCCTTCATCCGCTACGACGCGACCGGCCGGCGCCTGGGCTTCCGCGTCACGCGCTCGGTCATCCGCTCGCGCAAGCGCATGACCTACCTCGAAGCCCAGGCGCTCATCGATCACGACATCAAGGAAGCCCGCAAACACGCGAAGACCGATCCGAAGTATTCCCAGGAGCTGCTCGACACCCTCGCCCTCATGAACGAGTTGGCGGTCACAATCCGTGAGCGCCGCCTCAAGCAGGGCATGATCGTGCTGGCCCTGCCCGAGGTGGAGCTGATCTACGACGACGCGGGCCGCGTCACCGACGCCCAGCCCGAGGACGACGCCTTCACCCACAAGCTCATCGAGATGTTCATGGTCGAGGCCAACGAGGTGGTGGCCGAGGTCTTCAACAACCTCAGCATCCCGATGATCCGCCGCACGCACCCCGATCCTCCGCCCGCGGACACCGGTGAGCTGCGCCGCTTCGCCCGCGTGGCCGGTTTCAACATCCCCAAGAACCCCTCGCGGCGCGAGTTACAGATGCTCCTGGACTCCGTGCGCGGCAAGCCCGCTCAATTCGCCGTCCACCTGGCGGTCCTGCAGACGCTCTCCAAAGCCGAATACTCCCCGCTGCTCATCGGGCACTTCGCCCTGGCCAGCGAACATTACACCCACTTCACCAGCCCCATCCGACGCTACGCCGACCTGGTCGTCCACCGCGCCCTCGACGCCGTCCGTGACGGCCTCAAAGCTGCCGGTCATCACGATGCCGCGATCACCGCGCTCCCCGCCAAGGCGCTCAAGGCCGTCGCCCGCCACCTCCGCGACGATCCGCGACTGCCCGATGACCAGGCGCTCACCGAGATCGGCCGCCACTGCTCCTCCACCGAGCGCAACAGCGAATCCGCCGAGCGCGAGCTGCGCAATTACCTCGTCCTGGACCTGCTCAGCGAGCACATCGGCGAAGACTTCGCCGGAACCGTCACCGGGATGACCGGGTCGGGCGTCTTCATCCAGCTCGACAAGTTCCTCAATGACGGTTTCATCCGCGTCGCTGACCTCCCCCGCGCCCAGTCCGGCGACATATGGCGCCTCAACCGCACCACCGGGGCCATGACCGCCAAGCGATCCGGCGCGACGATCACCATCGGCGACCGCTTCACCGTGCGCATCGCCAACGTGAACCTCTCCACCCGCCAGCTCGACCTGGTCATCATTGAGGATCCCTCCGCCGGTGGGGACGGCCGAAAGCGCCGCCAACCCAAGGGCGCCCGCAAGGCCCATCAGAAGACGATGGACCTCAAGAAGTCCTCGAAAACGGACAAACCCAAACCGCCTCCGCCCGGCCGGGGCCGCAAGAAGCGCGGACGGAAGAAGTAGTCCTCTTGTCTGCCCGCAGGTTCCGGCCTGCCGCTATTCCACCACGTACCACGTCATGCCCTCCGCGGGGACGCTCACGGGAAGCTCGATCGTGTAATCCCGATCGAGCGCAAGCTCGACCGCATCCGCGCCTTCGTTCCGTACCTTCGCCGTGTCGGTCAGCCCGGTGTAGTAGAGGTTCACGCGAAGCGTCTTCTCCACCCGCCGGGGCAGGGGGTTGTAGACCAACAGCATGCCCTTGCGCTCGAGGGCCGGGTTCACGTGGAGCATCCAGTCGATGTCCCGGCCGTCGGCGCGCCGCCCGTGGACCAGGTCGCTTTCCAGGATGTCGCGGTACTCCTTGAACCAGCTCACCCAATGTTTCACCAGGGCCTTGGTCTGTTCGGTGTCATACAGACGCGGCCCACGATAGCACGCCTGCACGCCCAGCCCCAGGTTGCTCGTGAGCATGCGCTCGTAGTGGTCCAGGTGCTCGTGCAGCGGTTCGATCGTCGCGGCCGCGCCCCCGCCGTGATACTGCGCCAGCGGCACGAACATCCAGCCCATGCTCGGGGTCTTCTCCCACGTCCCGTCGTAGATGTTCTGCCGCGTGTGGATCACCTGCTGGGCGCGCGGGAGCGACCAGTTCGTCTCGCGATACCCCATTCCGCACTTGTTCGACCCCGCCAGGTAGTAGTAATCCGGCGTATTGAGGTACACCCCCCGGGCGCGGCACCACTTGTAGAAGTCGGTGCTGATCCGCCACTGGACCCACTGAGAATCCTTTACGCCCTTCTGAAGCGGCGGGCGCGCGGCGGCGTCGAAGTCGCCGGGGTACGGGCCGTCGTGCTCCAACACGTCAAAGCCGGTGGTCTCGAAGAAGCTGTAGAGCTTGCGGAAGTACTCCTGCCCCCAGCGCGAGGCCAGCGCCGGACCCGTGCCGAACGTCTGCCCGAAGATCGTGCCCGTCTCCGGGTTGATCGCGTTGTCCAAATCCGGCGAGATGCGCCTTGAAGACAGCAGTGAGTATCCCCCGATCTCGATCCCCTTGGCGTGGGCGTGCGCGGCGATCTCCTTCCACTGATGGATGTAGGCCGGATCCTCGCTTTCAATGTTGAACCCGCTGCCGAAGGAGAGAATGATCATCTCAAACCCCACCTCCGCGGCCTCGTCGATCGCCCGGCGCACCTCGGCGGGGTCGGACTGCAGCATGTGGTGCATCAGCGGGTTCTCCGTCACCCACGGCGCGATCGTGCGATACAGCCGCCGCACCGCCAGCCCGTTGCGCGTGCGCTCGGTTCCGTCAAAGGGCATCACAAACGCCCGGAAGGACTCGAACGTTTCCTCCGGCGCGATGTCCTGATCCGGCCCGACGGTCGGCCGCACCTCCAGCAGGCACGGCGACAGCCGCAGATAGCTGACCTGCGTTTCGTAGTCCGGATCCGGCACCCAGTGAACCGAAAACCGCATGGCCTGGCTGTAGTGGAACCCGCCGAAGGCGTAGTCGGTCTCGACGTGGATGTTCGGCGGGGCAAGCTCAATCCCCTCGCGCGTTTCGACGTGAGACTCATACTCCACCGCCGCGAGCAACTCGCTCGTGAACCGATCGACCGTGATCGTGCTTCCGCCGCCGTTATGGACGGTGATCCACTTGCTGTACGCCGGCAGCCCGTCATAAAGCTCGTAGTGGACGGAAACCCGCACCCCCTCGAGCGACTGGCCTTCCGAGGATTCCCCAGCCTCGAAATCCATCCGCAGATAGACGCCCCTGGGCGGCCAGTTCGCATCCGGGGCATGATGCCTGACACGTTTCCACTCTAGGCGCTGCGTCGGGTTGCCCACCTCAAAGCCCACGAACTTCATCGACGCGGCGTCGGCCGTCAGCTCATCCACCCACTGCGGCAGCAGGTAGGCGTAGTTGGGCTGTCCTTTAAGCCCGCCGACCTCGATCCGCCTGCCATTGATCTCCACGATCGCTTCGGGCTTGACCCCGCGCAGCAGCGCCTCACCGGTGGCCAGGTTGTCCAGGGCCACCGTGGCCGCGTTGGGCGCGATGCGGAACACCCGGCGGATCAGCCCGTTGGAAAGGACGATCTCGCTGGCGTGCTCGCCCCGGTAAACCCCGGCCTTGAACGGTCCCGGATTGATCAGCCAGTCCCCGGTCGGACGCTTCACATACTCCACCGGTTGCGGCGGCAGGGATTGCACCGTCCGGGCCATCGTCGGCCCGCCGATGCCGAACGTGAGCATAGCCAGCATCCCGATGAACAGGCCGGCGGTGAGCGAGCGGAAGGATGGCATGGCGTTCCCTTTCCAGAGTTAGGAGTATGAAGATCATCCTAGGGCGGGATCATCGTACCGGCAATGCCGGTCGCCCGCATGTAGTCGTAAGTAGATGACATCACTGTTGTTATCGTGCGAGGCCGCTCCTGCCGCCCCTGAAAATATTTCTTGACGATGCGGAAAGATTTGACTAAACTATTCACATGACCTTTCTTCGGGTCCATCCGGATGCCCCCGAACCACGGCAACGCTCCTCGCCGCGCATCGCACAACTCGCCAGGCTCATCGAGGACGATATCCAGACCCGGAACCTCGAACCCGGCGATCGCTACCACAACGCTGCCGAGGTCGCGCGGATGCTCAAGGTCTCCACCGCCGCCGCGAACCGCGCCCTGCAACTGCTCGCTCACCGCAGCGTCATCGAACGTCGTCAGCGCCGAGGAACCTTCATCGGTCGCGGGACGCACGCGGCCGCCTCACCCGTCCTCGGCCGAATCCACCTGCTCGTTGAGCGCGAGTTCGTGCAGTCCGAGGGCCTGCTCGGCGATGGCGTACTCGCGGGCATTCACGAGGTCATTCCAGGGTCGCGCCTCCAATTCACCTTCATGCCGCGCGATGACCGGCCCAAGTTCGTCCGAAGACTGCTCGCCGAAACCACCGGCGCGCGCACGCGCGAGGGACTTGTCATCGTCCGCTCCGATCCGGCAACCCAGCAGCTTGTGGCCGACAGCGGCCTGCCCGCGGTCGTCTTCGGGACCGTCTGGCCGGGCATCAGCCCCATGCGCGAGGTCGATCTCGA
>JBGTFI010000661.1:0-3268 GCA_041747335.1 Phycisphaeraceae bacterium
AACCCCCGCGCCCCCCGGAAGTGCGCCCGCCCCGCGTTCCCGCGCCGGCGAATTGGAACGCCTGGTTGTCGATGTTCATCGGCTCGCGCCCCGCCGCCGACGATCCGGGATTCTTATTGCCCGTCACGTGAAGGATCGCGAACGAATCGGCATACCAATGCACCAGGTAGCTCGTGCCATAGGCCTGGAAGCAGCTCGTGCTCACTTCGTTGAGACCATCGCCCTTGTCATCCGGGCACTCGGCGAAGTCGGCCGTCTCAAGATAGGTGTTGAGCGGGCGAATCGTGATGTTCGGGAAGTCCTTGAGGTCTTCCCGCCCGCCGGTCGCCATCGAGTTGTAGAAGTTGCGCGCATCCTGCCCGCGCCTTCCCACCAGGCTCGCCCAGTTGTCATGCACGGGCATGAACCCGCGGTAATCGTTGGTGTACGCCGCCAGGCCCAGCCCGATCTGGTGCAGGTTGCTCAGGCACTGCGCCCGCCGCGCCGCCTTCTTCGCCTGATCCAGCCCCGGTAGCAGAATCGCGATCAGAAGCGCGATGATCGAGATGACCACCAGCAGTTCAATCAGCGTGAACCCGCGATGCGTGCGAGATGTCATGGTTCGATCCTTCAGGTTCTCATGTTCACGGTGGGGCGGGCGTCCCGCCCGCCATCAGGCCGAAGGCCTGAAAGAGCAAGACCTTGCGGCAGCATGTCACCAGAAACTTACGGCTTCGCCGCAATGGCGGGCGAGACTCCCGCCCCACTTCCCCAATCCCTCCCCCCTACTGCCTCCCTCCACCCCGACCGCCCGAGCGGCCGGTCACATCGCGCGCCTCGTAGTCCAGGTTCCAACGGCGCACGAAGACGCTTTCCGCCAAAGTGACCGAACTCCATGACAGACTCACCACCTCGTTCCGCGCCAGCCGCTCGACGTGTCCATCGGCGAAAGATACGTTCGCCTTGCCCGAGTGAATCTGCGAAGGATACTGATCCTGTCTGTAGTTGCCGATGAACCCCGACCATCGCTTGGAAGCAGTCTCATCGTCGTAGTTGCTGTCGGCGAACATGATCATCCCCGAAGGCAGCAGCACGGCATCCAGCGCCGCCGCTCCGTACTCCGGACCCGCATCGATCGAAATCCCGAACCCCGCCACCCGGCCGAGATCGGGCTCAGGTCGCGCGTTCTGTCCCCAGACGTTGTAGCCGTAGCTCAGAAGCTGCACCAGGTCCACGAGCGGCACCTCGTCCCCCTCGTACCCATCCCGCGCCGGAAGCCCGCTGCCGAACTTCACCACCCACCTGGTCTCATCCCGCGCCGATGGGCAGTGGAACACCGACGTGTCCCGGCTCCCCGAGATGTGCTCGCGGATCAAGGACGGCCAGATCCACGAGTTGTTGCTGTTGCGCTTCCCCACCGGGTACACCCCGTTCTCCACCGCGTAGCTGTGCGATCCGAGCGCCATCTGCCGCTGGTTCGAGGCCGACATCGACGCCCGCGCCGCCTCCTTCGCCATGTTCAGCGACGGCAGCAGCAGCGCGATCAGCAGCGCGATGATGGCGATCACCACCAGAAGCTCAATAAGCGTGAATCCCCGGCGTCGTTCCATCATCACGGCTGTCCTTTCCATTCGTGCGGCAAGCACCGCATCCGTTGAACGTTTCTCGCTCATGATCGTGCTCCCCCGCGTCCGCCCGGCCGCCCGCCCCCGCCGCGCGGACCGGAGCCATTCGGGGGGATCTCCACGCTGGGCGTGGTGCGGAAGCCCTTGTGCCAGCGCAGCGACCACAGGTTCCTCGCCGGCGTATGTCGCGTCGAACCATCTTGGAACGCCACGTTGATCCCCCGGCGATGCCGGTCCATGATGAACCTGGTCATGTCATGGCCCCACTGCATCGGGCTGACATCGCTGAAGTTGTAAGGCGCGGCCATGCCCATGGTCTCGCCGCTCTCGTAGTCGAACGGATTGCCTCCGTACCACGCGCAGTCGGCGAAGAGCGGCGTGAGGCTCGGCCGCTCGATGCTCTCGACATCCCGCCAGTGCCAGTCCGCCCGGCCGCGCCACCCGCCCCAGTTGGAGGGCAGGTCATTGATCCAGTGGCTGATGCCGTAGCTCCCGTAATCATCCGGCCGAAATCCGTGCTGCGCCAGGTTCGGTCCCCAGGCGAGGAACGTTCCCCCGAAGGTGGAACGCCGCTGCGTGGCGGTGGGGCACAGCCGGAACTCCGCCATGTCCCCATACAGCTCGCTCAACGCCGCCATCCACGTGCCCTTGCTCACGTGCCCGAAATCAATCCAGAAGCGCTGGCGATTGTCGCCCGTGTAGATCGCGCTGGTGTAGCCCCATTGACGCAGGTTCGAGAGGCACACCGCCGCCCGGGCGCTGTCACGCCCCTGCCCCAGCGCCGGCAACAACAGCGCAATGAGCAGCGCGATGATCGAGATCACCACCAGAAGCTCAATGAGCGTAAAGCCCCGCCGCCTGCGCAGGCACCCGATGTGGGGCATCCGAATCCTCCAGTTCGTGCGCCGCGCCCGGCCTGCCGACCGATCGCGCCGCGTGAGAAGCGTGATTCATTTATAGCCTGCCCTCTCGCGGGAAGTCCATCCGAAAAAACGGCAGACTTTCCCGGATATACATGACACCACCCCATCTGAAGACCCCCCGGCCCCCTTTCTCCCGCACCCCATCTCCTGTCTCCCGTCGCCCCTCGTTTGACCCCCCCGCGCCCCACCCCTACATTGCGGGACTCTCGAAAAGCTCCAATAAGAGGACTTCCCATGGCCATTGAAACGCTGTACGACAAGGACGGTTCGATCAACGCACTGCGCGGCAAGACCCTGGCCGTCATCGGCTACGGCAGCCAGGGCCACGCCCACGCCCAGAATCTTCGCGACAGCGGCGTCAACGTCATCGTCGCCAACCGGGCCGACTCCGCCAACGGGAAGCTCGCCGCCGAGCACGGCTTCAATCCCCTCCCCGTCGCCGACGCGGTCAAACAGGCGGACATGGTCATCATCACCCTTCCGGATGAAGTGCAGCCGGATGTGTACGAAAAGTCCATCAAGCCCAACCTCCGCCCCGGCATGTCCCTGGGCTGGACGCACGGGTTCAACATCCACTTCAAGACCATCACCCCGCCGAAGGATGTCAACGTCATCATGGTCGCGCCCAAAGGTCCAGGCCACACGGTGCGCAGCGAGTTCGAGCGCGGCGGCGGCGTGCCCTGCCTCCTGGCCGTGCAGCAGGACGCCAGCGGCAAGGCACGCGACATTGCGCTGGCCTGG
>JBGTFI010000662.1:0-5304 GCA_041747335.1 Phycisphaeraceae bacterium
CGAACCGGCCGACCTCCAGGCGCTCGGCGGCAACTTCGGGTTCGTCGCCAACCGCGCCCCCGTGGCGACCGCGAAGGAGGTTCTGACGCACGTCGAGCTTGAGCTTGCGGTTCCGCTGGCCGATATCGCCGCCGACCCGGAGGACGATGCCCTCTTCTATCGCGTGCTGAGTGCGGTCAACGGTACGGTGCGTCTCGCCGGCGACGGACGCACCGCGCTCTTCACCCCCGACCCCGCCTTCGCGGGGACGGCGAGCTTCGAGGTGATCGCCGATGACGGATTCGGTTCGTCACAGGCGGTGACGGTCACCGTGGAGGTCAGCGATGCGCCGCTGCTCGCCCTGCACGTGCTGCCCGCTTCCAGCGTGCTTTCGTTCAGGGATCGGGCGCAGCTCATCATCACCGGGGACTTCGCTGATCAACTCGGCGTTCCGCTGCCCATGACGTTCCTGACAGTGACGGTGGAGGATCCCACAGTGCTCTCGGTGTCAGCCGGCGGGCTGATCCTGCCGGGCGCGACGCCCTCCGATCCGGATGCGCCCGAGATCGTGCAGGAGTCGTTCACGACGATCACGGTGGCGCGCGACGGCATCTCCGCGACCATCACATTGGGCTTTGCCGACGTGGAAGAGGGCTATCCGTTCTTCGATCAGGAGACGATCGATGTTTATCCCGGCGCGGTGACGCTGCCGGTCGGCGGCACGCGGCAACTGCTGGTTGAAGATCCCAACAGCCCGCGCGACCTGACGCTCGGCGAGACGGGCACGCGCTACACGGTCAGCAATCCGGCCGTGGCGTCGGTCAGCGAGGACGGGCTGATCACGGCCCTCGCCCCCGGGCTTGCGACGGTGACGGTCATGCACGGCATCGCGACGTTTGAGTTGGACGTGCTTGTGGCCGAACCTCAGCCGGGCGAAAACGCCGTGGTCGGTGAGGCGGGCGGACTGCTTGAGGCGATCAACGGCGCGATCCTCGGAATCGCCCCGGGCGCCTTGAACGGCACGCAGAGCGTCTCCTTCGCGGCGATGGACGAGGCCGACCTGCCCATCGAGCAGGTGGCGGGATTCGAGTTCGCCGGCGCGTTCCAGATCGACCTGAGCGATCAGACTTCCCTGAACGTCCCCGTCCAGATCGCCTTCCCCGCGCCGGCCGGAGCCCAGGTGGGTGACGAGGTCTTCTTCTTCCGGGCCGGGACGGTCCCCGATGACGAAGGCAACCTCGTGCCCGCGTGGTGGCAGGTCGAGTCGGGCGTGGTCGGCGAAGACGGCATGGCCCGCACGCAGTCGCCGCCGTTCCCCGGCGTGCAGGATGAAGGCTTCTACTACATCGGCCTGCAGTCCGGCTTCGGCGTCGGCAGGGTGCGCGGCAAGATCATCGCGACGTTCCCGGCCACCCACATCGACTTCAACGGATTGCTGGCGGTGGCCGCGCTCGGACCTGCCGGAGCCCTCATGGCGGCGCCGCTGCTCCTGCTTTCGCAATTTGTGTTCGCGTACCAGGTGGGGGTGATCTCCCTGAAGGTCATTCAGTACAACGCCGAAAGCCTCCCGACGGTCATCGGCACCTCGCAGGTCGAGATCCAGCCCAACGCCGTCACCAGCTTCGAGACGACGGTGAACATCACCCCCGAACCCGGCAGCGACCGGCCGATCATCACCTCCGGGCGCATCGAGATCGACCAGGTGATCGGGCCGGTGCTCGTGCTGACGGGACAGAACTTCATCAATGCCTCCGCGCCCAATCCCAACAACGATCCCGCCGGTCAGCAGCCCGGCGCTGGCGTCTCCAGCCTTCAGGTTCGCTTCGTCGCCGGCGCGCAGTCCACGACCATCGGCGGGCCGGGCTACACCGGACCGGCGCTCGTCCTCAACGGCGCCAACACCGAGCTGCGCGTCCCCATCCCCAACACCATGCCCGTGGGGCTGGCGAACGTCGAAGTCATTCGCCCGCAGTACAGCGGGACCGTCACCGTCAACGGCGCGCCCAGCGATCAGATCGTCCAGAAGTTCAGCAACACCTTCCGCATCGAGCCGCAGGCCTCCTACGTCTTCGCCGCGCTCGCGGGCGGGGCCAACCAGGTAGGGGTGTTCAGCAACCTCGTTCAGCCGCCGCTTGCCGATGCGATCCCCGGGCTGCTCGCGCGGATCCCCTTGAGCGGCTCGCCGCGATCCATCGTCGTCACCGGCGACTTCACCCGTGCCTATGTGACGCTGCGCGGGCGCAATGAAGTCGCCATCATCGACGCCATCGCCCTTCAGCAGATCGACGCCGATCCCAGCACGCCGCAGATCGACACCATCAAGCTCCCCACGGGCGCCAGCGCCTTCTGGGCGACGATCGACCCGCAGAACCGCTTCCTCTATGTCTCGGATGAGCGTGCCGGCCGCGTGTATTACGTGGGCATCGACCCGCAGGCCCTGGGCTATCATCAGGGCAAGCTGCTCATCGGCTCACTCCCCGCGCCGCTGGGACTGACGGGCCTGGATGTCAGCGCCAGCGGCAGACGGCTCTACGTGGCCGCGCCGGGTGAGACGGTCTTCCAGCGCGAACCGGGGCCTGACGGAAAGATCTTCGTCATCAACGTCGAGCCCAGCGCCACGAACCCCGCGCAGTTCGGCACGCTGATGACCACGCTCACCGTCGGCAAGGAGCCGGTGGGCATCACCGCCTCCTCGAACGCCACGAAGATCGTCTTCGCCAATCGCAAGCAGGACTCGCGCGGCTACGGCGTCATCACGGCCAACGCCGATGAAACCCAGTGGCAGGTCGCCGATTTCAGCGTCAACCTCGGCCCGTTCAACGATTACTTCGACGTCAACAGCGCCCAGGGCATCGCCTTCACGCCCGACCTCAAGTACGCCTTCGTCAGCGGCTACAACCGTTACATCCAGGGCGTTCCCTCGAACGATCCCGACTACGATCCGTTCGAGCCAGGCGGCAGTACGGTGGGCATCGTCGCCGATCCGCTGGGCAATCCGACGTTCGTCGCCGCCACCCGCCCGGTGCCTCTGGGGTGGTTCGACAATCTCGTGGTCTCGCCCGACGGGAGGTACCTGTACGTCGCCTCCCGCGCTGCCAACGGCGGGGTGTTTGTTTATAACGTCGAAGAGATCCGCGCCACCGTCGAGAACGGCGCGCTCCAGCAGCTCCTCCCGACCAACCCGATCAACGACCTCAACCCCGCGATCGACGTGCGCTCCGACATGCGCGTCGTCGTCGAACCCGGTACGACCCGGCCGGTCTTCAAGGTGCCCAACCACGATCCGGCGCAGGGGCTGATCAATCCCCACGCCCCGATCTTCCCCGGCGGCACGCCCCAGGGCCTGGCCTCCCAGCGCGAGCTGCCCAGTTCCATCGAGCTTGAGGGCCGCTTCGGCAGCGTCATCAAGGTCGATCTGCCCACCCTGCTCGGCGGCGGATCGTTCGAGAACTTCCAACTCGCCGTCGCCAGCTTCACCAACGGCAAGGTCGCCGTCTTCGAGCACGGCGGCACGAACATCATCGTCCAGCCGAACCTGAAGAAGGACGGCACGTTCGACATGATGGGCGCGGTCGGCACGGATAAGAACGGCGACGGGATGATCACCTTCGAAGACACGGGCGTGTTCTACTTCGTCCCGAACTTCGACGACCGCATGATCCAACTCGACAAGACGCTCGACAGCGTCACCGCCACCGGCACCGCCTCGTTCCTCGACACCACAACCAACAAACTGCGCACCGTCGAGATCCGAATCAACCTCAAGGACCGCGTGCTGGGCGCGAACAACGTGGTCACCACGCCGGGCTACTACAGCTTCACCCTCGTCGAGGGCGTCGGCGTGAGCGCCGCGGGGGTGATGCAGCCCAACCGCCCGCTCGATGTCTACCAGGTCCAGCACCGCCTGCGCTACCTGGGTTTCCGCACGTTCGAGGGCGAACCGCTTGAGGTCAATGGCGACGCCGAGAAGCAGAAGGGCGAGTACCTGATCGGCCCCGAAGACGGTCCGCCGCCCGACGGCGCGCCCGCGGCCGACAAGAAGGAGCTTACGGCGTTTGAGATGGCGATCCGGCTGTTCCAGGGCACCACCAAAACCAACGGCGGCGCGCAGATCGTCGAGTGGAAGAAGTACCGCAAAGATGGCACGATCAACACCAAGACCCCCAGTGCCGGGATCGACGGCCTGATCTCGCCCACGGGCACGACGATCCAGTGGCTGAACACCGTCAACGCCCCTCGCTACATCGAGATGATCGATCCCGATCCCGGCAACTCCAACCCGGGTACGGGCAACTTTGATATCAAGGCCGGCACCGGTAACTCCGAGCGCTTCGTGGCGACGTGGAACCGCGACGTGATCCTCCAGGGGACCGCCGACTTCGCCACGCGTTTCACCACGGTGACGGCGTTCCAGACCAACGTGCTCACGGCCCTCAGCGAAGAGGGCGGCTTCAACCGCGGCCACAGCTCGCACAAGGCGGGCATGGACATCGACCACCGCCTGCGGTGGGACACCCAGGACATGATGCTCGACAACACCTCCGGTTCGTTCGCCACCGCCGGACCGGGGTGGGCATCCGGGGCCCAGACGGACGGGCAGGTGACTTTGGGCGGCAGACATCACTTCACCGGCGCCGCCGGCACGAACGACTCGACGGCGACGTGGACGTTCACGAACGTCGGCGGTGATGACTACGAGCTCTTCGTCACCTGGGCGCAGTCGAGCAATCGCACCTCGATGGCCCAGTACGCCGTCACCGTCAACGACACGGCGATCGCCGACAGCCCGTTCACCGTCGATCAGCGTCAGTCGCCGAAGAACTCGGATGACAACAACGATCCCGATGACGACACCCTGGCTCAGCGTGAAGGTCTGCACTGGTTGCGCCTGGGCGATTCGTTCACCGTTCCCCACGGCGCGACGGTGGTCATCACCCTCAGCCGCGGCAACTCCGCCGGCCGCCTTTCGGCCGACGCCGTGTTCCTCCGCCCGGTCCTCGACACCCCGCCCGCGTCGGCGACCACCGCGGCCCAGAAACTCGCCTGGTACCTCGGCCGCGATGCCAACGGCGTCCTCCAGTCCGGCCTGCTCGAGTGGGAGGCCGTGGTCGTCCGCGACATCTACGCCATCTGGGAAAAGGCCAACCCGATGGGCATGTGGCATCAGGTCTTCGTCGGCGGAGAGGGCAGCGAACCCGGCCACGAACGCATCCGGGAAGCCCTCAACACCATCGACGCGACCATCAATGCCGATCCCGAGTTCGCCCACCATCACCACTTCCACGTCGTACTCAAGGCCCCGCCTATCGGCGCCGCCGCGCCCGC
>JBGTFI010000663.1:0-9269 GCA_041747335.1 Phycisphaeraceae bacterium
TGCGCGAAGGCGCCGCGGCCAGAGCGATTGACGCCCTGAGCGAACGCTACGCCGACCAGCGGTTAGACGAACAGGACGGCCTGCGCATCGACCTGCCCGGCCGGTGGCTTCACGTTCGCGCCAGCAACACCGAACCCATACTGCGCCTGATCGCCGAAGCGAAGGATGAAGCCGCGGCGCGCGAGCTGGTGGCCGAAGCGCGCGAGGCGGTGGGGATGGGTTGCGGGGTGGGGTGAGTCCGCGAAACCCACCGATGGCGGTGGTGTTTCGGGACAGCGATGAAACTTGGAGTCGAGTGTGAATTCCCATCTTGTCAACACCTCCTGGTCGAAGGCGGATCTACTGCGGATCCCACTTCTTCTCACAGAACAACTTTGTATCCCGGCGGAATCCAGGTTGTACCTTGCGGATGTGGGCATTCCCAGGCGGATAGAAGATTGGATCAACTTCGAACCAGGCAGCGACTTTCTGTCGCGTCTGCCGGGACCAGACGCCCTCATCCTGATTGGTCGAAATGAAGGTAATCCGGTCTGTATTAACGAATCCGATGGCGGCTCGATCGTTATTGTCGATCAATCGAACCGGACGAAGCGAACATTTATGAACTCGACCGTCGAAGCGTTTGTCCAGTGCGGCGGGTGGTTCAAGGGATACCGCGAATCGGTCACAGGCTGGCCAGAAGCGGACCTCCTGAAGTTTGTCCGTGAGATGGAGGATCGGATGAAGGCGATTGATCGCCGGGCATTCACGAGCGAGCACCATTTCTGGCCGCTAGTGTTTGAGGAGATCCGTTTGGGATTCATGTAGACAGGTGAGGTCAGTCGAATTCGCTAAACCCACCGAGGGCGGTTACGAGTTATCTTCGACTGCCGGTTTCAAGTCGCACGCCCAATGTATCGCCCGTGAGTTAACGGTACCCGTGCGCGTCAAAGGTGAGTTTCGCGGACTCAACCCACCCTACCACACCCTCCCCCTTCTCCGCATCATCATCCCCCCCAGCGCCGTCAGCCCCATCATCCCCAGCGCGCCCGTTGCCGGTTCGGGGATGGCTGAGCGGCCGGAAATCTCGTAGATCTCCCCCTGGGAGATCGAGACGATGTAGAGGTTGCCGTTGGGGCCGGTGCGGATGTCGGTGGCCACGCCGAAGCCTCGGCCGAAGAGCAGGCTTTCGCTTTCGGTCGGGTCGAACTTGGCGGGGTTGTCCGCCACCATGTCTCCAAGGTCGGGATGGCTGGGCATGAGGTCCGTCCGCGCGGCATCAAGCTGGAAGCGGAAGAGGTAGCCCTCCTCCAGGGTCGTCCGCGCCGCGCCCACGAAGAGATCGCCCGCGTACTCCCTGCCCAACCCGTCGCCATCAAGAAAGCCCAGGGCCGCGGGCGCCACACCGTACTTCCAACTGAACTCCGGATCGCTGTAGACGGCCCCCGGAAGCATGAAGAGCGCATCGAGCGCTTCGGCCGGGGTGTCCGCGATGAGCGTGGGCGGCCAGCGGTTCTGCTGCAGCGCGCCGCCGAACTCGGTGACCTCGATCCCCTTGTACTCGGTGATCCGGTCCACCGGCCCCATGATCTGCACCCAACCGCCGTTCATGCCCGGCTCGACGCGGTTAATCTCATCGAACGCATCATCGCCGTTCTCCGCCATCCACAGGTCGCCCGAGAGCGGATCGAAGTCCATCCCGAAGCTGTTGCGAATGCCGTAGGCGAACACCTTGGAGATGTTGGACCCCACTTCTCCGCCCATCGCCTGCCCGGCGGCGTAGAAGGGGTTGTCCACGGGCGTCGTGCCGTCGGGATTCAGCCGCAGCACCACACCCGTGAGGTGGGCGTTGTCCGGCTCCGGCCCGCCGAACTGGTCATCGTCGCCGAACCCCATCGGGCCTAGCGGCAGGTTCTGCATCCAGCCGCGCCGGCCGACATCCCCCACCACCACGTAAAGGTTCCCATCGGGGCCGAACCGGATCACCCCGCCGTTGTTGTTGCCGCGCTGCGGCTGACCCTCGTCCGCCTGAAGCGCGCGCAACCGGACGATGTTTCGATCGAACGCGAGCGACGACCCGTTCCAGACGAACCGGTCCACCCGGTGGCCCAGCAAGGGTGTTTCGGACAGCACGTTGGAATCCGCGCCGGAAGTGCTCTCGGTCCAGAACAAGTAGGCCGCGTGGTCGGCCGCGAAGTTCGGCGAAAGCGCGATGCTCAGCAGTCCACGCTCGGAAGCGCTGTTGACCGCGAGGTCGAGCACCGTCGAGGCCGACCCGCCCGAGAAGTGCTTCACCTGCCCGGTCGCCTTCTCCAGGACGAAGTAGTTGTCATCGCCCAAAAAGGCCATGGCGATGGGCTGGTTCAGCCCCGTCGCCACCGTCCGGACCCGGAGGTTCGGGTCCAGCACGCTCGGCGCGGCCTGCACAGACACAGCCGCGCCCATCGCCCCCAAAGCGAACAGCCGCCCGCCGATCCATCGAGATTTCATACTCCCACCCTCTGCAAATGACGCCCCGCCGGACCGACCCGGCACGACTCAGGCCGACGATGATCGCCAGCCGTGAAAGCATTCTACCGATCGGAGACCGACTCACCAAGGCGAATCTTCATACACAGGGATGAATGTTGCTGGAAAAGCCAAGCGGCTTGGGGGTTTGGGGAATCCGGCTCATGAAGGTAAGCCACATCCGAACGGGTACTCACTTCGCGGTTCGCGGTGCAACAGCCGGATCGCCCACCCTGAACGGCGAATCGACAGGATGCGGAACCCTCGGCGAAACCGGAGTACCGGGGGGTGTTTATGGGAGGGTGGTTGTGGGGGGTGAGGTTGGGGTGGGGGATGGGGTCCATGAAGTAGGTCAGGCCTTCACCTGACACGATCGTGCAAAGTACCGCTGCGATCTCCCCGTCAGTGGCTCTCTGATACATCAATTGCCACCACGCGAAAGCCGTCATGGGACTCGATTCGAACGCCATATGCGCCATCACCTAAAGCCGGAAAGATAACGATCGCGACGTAGTCTCCGGACAGGTCCTTTACAACCACCACATCCGATCGCGAACAAGCCGATCGTACGGCTCGAAGCAATCTATATCTTGAGCGATTTGCATCCTCACCCGAAAAACAGGCTTGCCGGTTCAAAACCACGATCGCACCGGAGTCAATGACAATCTCACCGGCCGAGAGGTCCGATGGCTGTTCACTATCGCAGGCAAAGACAGCCCTCACCTCGTGAAGCTCCTGGTCACGTGTCTCCAACTGAATCCTGCCTTCACCGCGCGACATATGGCCGATTCCGACCGAACCAGATGGATGTCCCCCATCGGTGATTTCCCAGTGACCCGGACAAGAAATCAGGTCTTGACTTTCACGGAGGACGCACTCGAACGTCTTTCCAGGCATTAGAGCTTCAGAAGATCGCCTGAATGGCCACATATTCTGGTTTCCCGGCAATAACTTCCTTGATCGCAACCGAAACAGAGCGTGGACTGATTGGCCAATACACGGATACACCACGTCCCCCCCTCACGCTGCCACCCCATCACCCATCACCGGTTTCCCATCAATCGTGATGTGCGAGAGCTGCGCCATCGGGCCGTGGGGGCGGGCTTTTTCTTCTTCCAGTCGCGACTGGGCGGCCGGGTTCGCGTACGTGTTGAACACCATCGCCTTGATCGTTCCCCACATCCCGCCGAAGCTGGAAAACGTGTGATTGACGGCCGAGGGTTCGTAGCCGCAGTGGACCATGCACTGCTGGCACGCCGGGTTGCCCGATGCCCGGCCGTAGTTCGACCAGTCGGTCTCCTCCATCAGCTCCTTGAACGTGTCCGCGTAGCCATCCTGAATCAAATAACACGGGCGCTGCCAGCCGAACAGGTTGAAGGTCGGGTTGCCCCAGGGGGTGCATTCGTACTCGCGCCGGCCCATAAGGTACTCAAGAAAGAGCGGCGACTGGTTGAACTTCCAACCTTTCTTGCGGTTGGAGAAGATCATCTCGAACAGCTCGCGCGTCTTGCGGCGCTCGGCCAGAAAGCTCTGCTGGTCCGGGGCTTTGGGGTAGGCGTAGCCGGGGGACACCATCATCCCCTCGACGCCCAGGGCCATCATCTCATCGAAGAAGGCGCGCACGGAGTTGGGGTCGGCCCCTTCGAAGAGCGTGGTGTTGGTGGTGACGCGAAAGCCCTGTTCCACGGCCAGCTTCACGGCCTCGGCGGCGATCCTGAATCCTCCTTCGCGGCAGACGGCGAAGTCGTGATGCTCCTCCTGGCCGTCCATGTGGACGCTGAACGTCAGGTACTTCGACGGTTTGAACACGCCCGCTTCGAGCTTCTCTTTGAGCAGCAGCGCGTTGGTGCAGAGGTAGATGTACTTCTTGCGGGCGACCAGCTCCTCGACCAGCCGGCCGATCTCAGGGTGCATCAGCGGCTCGCCTCCGGGGATGGAGACCATCGGCGCCGCGCACTCATCAACGGCCCGCAGGCAGTCCTCGACGGGCAGGTTCTGCTTGAGAATGTGGGCGGGGTACTGGATCTTCCCGCACCCGGCGCAGGCGAGGTTGCAGCGGAAGAGCGGTTCGAGCATCAGCACCAGGGGGTAACGCCTGCGGCCGGCGAGCTTCTGGCGCAGGACGTAGGTGGCGACAGTCCACATCTGGGAAATCGGTACAGGCATAAGAGGATCGTACCGATTTGGCGAAAGGGGGCAACAGATCGCAAATCGAGGATCCCGCGGGCTACCGGCGACGCCTCATGCCCAGCCATCCGACGAGGCCCAACAGCCCCCCCGCCGCCGGTTCCGGGACGACCATCATCATGCCGACTTCGGCCGCGGCACCGAGGGTTCCGCCGGCCAGGGTCGATTCGAACGCGCTGACATCGAAGGCGTCAAGGGCGCCATCGCCGTTAAGGTCGCCGCGGGCGACGGGATCGAGTCCGGGGTAGGCCGCGAGGTAGAGGGCCGGATCCGCCAAGGCCATCTCGAAGGGGGCGACATCAAAGGCATCAAGGACGCCGCTGCCGTCCATGTCTCCAAGGACGGTGGGATCGAAGACGACCTGGCCGGTGAAGTTCATCTCGCTGCCGGGCGACTGGTAAGTAAAGAGCAACTGCTCGGTTGCATCGGGATTGAATGCGAAGCCGAGGCTCAGGCGCGTGCCGTCGGCCAGCGTCGTCGCGCCGAAGAGGAAGCCCTCGGCCAGGAGCGTCGCGGAGGGGATTCCGAGGATTTCCCATCCGATGCCGTCGCCGGGGGCGCCGTTGTCGTCGATGCCCTGGGTTTCGAGGCTCAGCCAGCCGTCGGGATTGAGCGAGGCGGCGGGGCTGAAGAGTTCGTAGAAGTCGAACTCGACGGGGCCCCCGGTCTGGTTGATGATGATCGTGCGTCCGGAGGCCGTGTTCACTTCGAGGGTGAGGACGCCGCCGCGGGCGAGGTCAACGGATAGCACTGCCGGCAGGATGGAACACACAATCTTGCCCGCTCTTCGCACTGGCCTTCTCCCTGTTGGGCGAACGATCCGTCAGGCCCCTACCGACGCTGACCTAACTATAGAACCCACTTGGCTATCGGGCAAAGAACACGATCGCTGGAACCGTCCAGAGCAGGACCAGCGCGGTAAGGGCGATTGCGGCGGCGGCATCCGCGCGGTCACCCAGGATGCCGAAGTCACCCAGTCTGCCCAGGCCGTGCAGAACCCATAACCCCCACACCACTCCCGCCAGCCCCATCGTCATCAGCGCCCACCACGGCGCGCCCAGGGCCAGCAGGTCACCCGCGTCGCCGACGCCTTCGATCCATCCAAGGCCGAGGTAAGCACCGTTGGCCAGCAGGCAGAATCCCGCGAAAGCTCGCCAGAGGTACTCCCGCCGTGCGCGGAGGCGTTTGGCGATCCGCCATGTGGCGCATGGAAGCATGACTCCCCACACCGGCCCGCCGATGACGACAAGAAGGCGATGGGGGTTGGGGTCCGCCACGGTTCGCGAGAACCCTGTGAGAGGTAGCTCAACCTTGCGGACCGTGCCGCCGCTAATCAGGGCGTGGATGATATGTCCCAGTTCGTGGGTCGCCTGCATGCCGAACCACGCGACGAGCAGGAACACGGTCGCCAGATACACCTGTATCGCACGGCGAGCGAACATGCGCCGGCCTCACTCCCCCCCGCGGATTTCGGGTTTGACACGTTCTCCGTAGAGTTCCGTCAGTTCGGCGTGGATCTCCGGGGGTAGAGCGGGCAGGTCGCTCGCCGCGGCGTTGTCGCCCACCTGGGAAGTGCGGCGGGAGCCGGTGATGACGGTGCTGACGGCGTCGTGGTCGAGGATCCAGCGCTGGGCGAGCTGCGCCATGGTGACGCCTTGGGTCATCAACCCGGCGCGTTCGAAGAGGCACTTGACGCGATCGGCCAGGGCGACGCCCGTCTCGAAGGGCAGCCCGGCGAAGGTCTCGCCGACGCTGAACATCGCGCCATCACGGTTGTAGTTGCGGTGATCCTGCTGGGGGAAGGTGGTCTGGGTGGTGTAGCGCCCGGCGAGGAGCCCGCTGGCCAGGGGAAGGCGCACGATGATCGCCACTTTCTGCTTCTTCGCCCGCTCAAAGATCGCGTGGATGGGCTTCTGACGGAAGATGTTGAAGATGATCTGAAGGGCTGACAGGCTCGGATGGTCGAGGCAGACCAGGGCCTCGTCCATGGTTTCGACGCTCGCGCCGTAGTGCCTGATCTTTCCGGCGGCTTTGAGGTCGTCGAGCCAGGCGAACACCTCGCCCTGCCTGAGCCAGTGCGGGGGGACGCAGTGAAGCTGGACCAGGTCGAGCACATCGACGCCCAGTCGCTCAAGCGAATCGTCGACACAGCGGGTGAAAAGCTCGGGGGAGTAGCTGTCGGGGTAACCGTGCAGCCGTCCGAGCTTGGTGGCGATGAAGACATCCTCGCGGCGGTTGCGCTCGCTGAGGAACCGGCCGATGATCGATTCGCTGCGTCCGGCGCCGTAGACATCGGCGGTGTCGAAGAAGTTGATGCCCGCGTCCACGGCGGCGCCGAGGGTGGCGAGCGCCTCGGGTTCATCGACCGCGCCCCAGTCGCCCCCGAACTGCCAGCAGCCCAGGCCGATCTCGGAGGCCTCGAAACCGCTGCCGCTAAATGCTCTGTATCGCATCGGGGCGATGATACATAAAACAACCCGCTGCCGAGGTGAAGCTCAAGAGCGGGTTGGTGGTTCTTGTCTTACTCGGACAGTGGGGCGGGCGTCCCGCCCCACTGGAATCGGGACTATGCCGGAGGGGTTCACCGCCGCATGGCGTCCTCAATGACGGTCAACAGTCGTTCGAACACGACCAATTCGTCGGCGGTTGCATCGATCACGCGGTAGTGGGCCGGATCTTCCCTGGCCTGGGCGAGGTATCCTTCGCGCACGGCGCGCTGGAAGTCGCGGCCGCGGCCTTCGACGCGGTCGGCGAAGAGCGAAGGCCCACCGATCTTGCCTCGCTTTCGCCCGCGCGGGGCGCCGGTCATGCGTCGGTCGGCGGTTTCTTCGTCGAGATCGAAGATGACGACCAGATCCGGCAAGTACTTCCCGACGGCGATGGTTCCGACCTGGCGGATGGCTTCGAGCGGGAGCCCGCCGGCGGCGCCCTGGTACGCGAGCGTCGAGCTGATGAAGCGGTCGGCGAGAACGAGTTCGCCGCGTTCGAGGGCCGGTCGGATGCGCTGGGCGACAAGCTGGGCGCGGCTGGCCATGTAGAGGAGCATCTCGCAGCGCAGGTCCATGGCCTCGTGTTCGGGATCGAGCAGGATGTCGCGGATGCGTTCGCCGATGGGGGTTCCGCCCGGTTCGCGGACTTCGCAGACGGTCAACCCGGCCTGGGCGACGTGCTCGGCGAAGCGGCGGAACTGAGTACTCTTGCCGCTGCCGTCAGGTCCGTCGAAGACGAGGAACCTCCCGGCGAGTTCCTGCATCCAAGATGAGGGCTGGGCGGGCATTGGGGAGAAGATAGCGGAAGAGGAGAGATGTTTCAGATTGAAGATTGCGGATTGAAGACTGATGCGTGATGATTGTTCCCGAAACTTTGGACTTTGGACTCTGGACTACCCTTGACCGCCCGAGAAGACACTTATCTTGATCCTTATCGCCGCTCGGTGGAGAGGCATGGGGCGGGGTTCGAGGCGGCTCTGTGGGCCAGCCGCGACAGCCAGCGGCGGCGCTTCGAGGTGTTCGCCCAGATGGCCTACCTGCCCGGAAAGCGCATCCTCGACGCCGGGTGCGGGCGCGGCGACTTCGCGCGATGGCTGGTCGAGCGATCCATTGGATTTGAGCGTTATATCGGGGTGGACGCCTTACCGGAGGTGATCGACTTCGCCCGCGGGCGCAACTTTCCCCGGTGCGAGTTCCATGAGGGGGATCTCGTGAATGACGCGTTACTCTTCAAGATCGGGGAGCCTGAGGTCATCTGCATTTCCGGGACGCTGAACACCATGACCGATGAGCAGGCGCTGCGGGTGCTGGATTTCGCGTGGCGCGGGACGTCGCAGACGCTCGTGTTCAACTTCCTGTCCGCGCGGGCGGGCGATCTGGCTGTCCCGCAAACCGGTCCGGCGCGGCGGATCGATCCGCTGATGCTGCTGAACTGGGCGCTTGATCGCACCAGCGACATCGCGTTCCGCCAGGACTACTTCCCTCAGGGCCACGACGCGACGATCCGGATGAGGAAGGAGGGGGTTGCGGGTTTGGTGGGCGCCGGACCTGGCGCAAATCCTTGACGCTTGAACCCGCGCGCGATACCGTCATGATTCGCAACTTCCCGCCTAGCCGATCGGAGCCGCCGACGATGACATTCCTACCCTCGACTCCGCGAACGTTGTTCATGGCGCTTGTTCTCGCCGCGATGGGCGTGATCGTGGACCGGCCGGCGCTCGCCCAGGACGCGCCGGAGCCGTACCTGGGGGTCGTGGATCAGAACCAGGCGATCGTCCGCGCCGGCGGGGGAGACACGTTCTACCCGGTGGGGGTCGTTTCGAGAGGCCAGGTGGTCCGGGTGCATGATGTGCGCTTCGAGTGGTTCCGGGTTGAACCGCTTCCGGGAATGGCGTGCTACATCCGCAAGACTCTGGTGAACGCGGAGACCGACGGGAAGCATGGGACGGTGAATGCGGCGCGTAGCCGCATCACGCTGGCGATGCTCAGCGGTTCGCCGGGGGACAGCTACGCGACGCGGTATCTGGACAGCGGCGACCGGGTGCAGATTCTGGGGGAAGAGGGGGATTTTTACCGGATTATGGCCCCGCCGCACGCGTTTGTGTA
>JBGTFI010000664.1:0-7846 GCA_041747335.1 Phycisphaeraceae bacterium
CGGCGATCGCGGCGGCGGCGGTGGGATCCTGCACCCGGCGGGCGGGGTGTTCGCTGAGAAAACTGCGCAGCGCCTCGCGCCCGTCTTGCCAGAGGAGGAATCCCTCGCGGTCATGCGATTGCAGCGCGCGTCCCGCGGCGCGATGGGCCTCGAGGTCGAACCCGGCCTCGACCGCCACGATGGTGGGCGGGCGGGTGAGGCTGTGCAGGCACAGTCCGCGCGTCGTTTCTTCGCCGAACGCATCGAGCCAGGATTTCACCAGCGCCGGCGGATGACTCGTCGCCACCGAGAGGTGCTTCGCCGGCGTGTCCGGATCGGGCAGGCATGGGCCGGACAGTTCGATCCACCCGCCGTCGAAGGGCAGAGCATCGACATCGGGCGTCCAAGGTTCGCCTTCGTGTCGAGCTTTGAGAAGTTCCGCGATGCGTCGGAGGACGGCGTTGACGAGTCCGGCGGCGCCGGGCCTGACGAGCCTGCGCGCGAGTTCGACGGATTCATCGACGACCGCGTAGGGTGCGGAGTGAGACAGGAACAGAAGCTGCGCCGCGCCGGAGAGGAGAACGGCTCGCAGAGGTGGTTCGAGATTGCGGCTGGGCTGGCGGAGGAACTGATCGAGCAGGAACTCGAGGGTGATCCATCGGTCCAGGACGGTTTGATGGATGGCCGCGGCGAGCACCGCATCTCGCTGGGAAAGGTTGAGCGACGCGGGATCGAAGGGGGTGGGAGGGAGGTCCGGAAACATCCTCGCGGCCGCGGCGAGCGGTGCGATCACCGCCTCGCGGGCACTAACGACAAGCGGAGCGGGAATCATGCGCCGGCCTCGGCCTGCCGTTCGCGGGTTTCAGAACCGGCTTTCTTCTCGGACACAGTCGGGGGCGCGCCCAGGGCGACGCGAAGCGCTTCGAGGAGCTGATCGACCTTGAAGGGCTTGAAGAGGACGGTCGAAAGCCCCTCGGTGCTGGCGCGCACGATCGAATGGTGGGGGTCGTACCCGAAGCCGGTCATGAGAATGACGGGAATGTCCTCTCGAAGGCGCTTGGCGGCGGCGAAAATCTCGTAGCCGTTGCGGTGGGGCATCTTGATGTCGCTGAGGATCAGGTCGAAGTCGTGCTGTTCGATGTAGTTGATGGCTTCGTACCCGTCCTTGCAGATGGTGCACTCGCAGCCGAACTTGGTGAGGATCTCGCCGATGGTCTTGCGGATGTTGGCTTCGTCGTCGGCGATGAGGATGCGTTTGTGCCCGAGGAGGGGGTCGGTCTGGGCGATCTCGATCGCCTGCGTCGCGCCGAGGATGCGCTGCGGACCGGCGGCGACATTCCTGAGGGTTTCGCGGATGCGCTCGACGTGGGTCGTGATCGCGTTGAGGCGCTCACGCATCGCGTCGTTGCCGATGTACTCCTCGACGAGCGTCTGCGCCTCGGTGACGATGTCGTTGAGCGGGGCGGCCATCTCCTGCACCACGCTGTCGGCCAGGCGCCCGGAGGTGGTGTATCGCTCGACGACGAGCAGGTCCAGGATGTTGAGCGCCATCGCGACGTACCTGCCGAAAATCTCGGCGAACTGGCGGTCGTCCTCGTTGAAAGCGCCCACGTGGTCCGATTCGATGTTGAAGACGCCCACGACCTTGTCGTGCAGCCGAAGCGGCACGGTGAGCGAGCTCATGCAGTGCTCCATCCCGATCACGTAGCGGGGATCCCTCTCCGTGTCGTGACAGATGTAGCTTCGTCCGGTCGCCGCGACATACCCGCTGATGCCGTTGCCTTCGGGCTGGGCGTAAAGGTCGATGTCCATCGCCTCGGGGGGGAGGCCCTCGGCGATGACCAGCTCGAGCTTGTTGGAGCGGCGATCCAGGAGGCGGATCGCGAAGTGATCGAAGTGAAGCAGCTCGCGGCAGTACTGGATGATGCGGTCCCGAAGAAGGTTGAGCCGGCTGTTGGGCGTCATCTTCGTGACCGAGTCGCTTTCGAGCTTGGCGAGCTCGCGCCCGGCGCTGTCGATGGCGTCGAGCTTCTGCTGGAGACGCTTGCCGCTGGTGGCGTCCCAGACGACCGCGACGATCTGATGAACGATTCCAAGTTCGTCGGTCACCGGGGAGGTGATCATCTCGTAGTAACGTTCGTCCTCGGCCTGAAGGGTGAACTTCTTGCTCCTGGGCGCGGCCGCGCCGGGCGGACCGGAGGGGGCCGCCTGGGAGCTGAAGAGGGTGGCGGCCTGACAGCAGACCTGCTTGACCTTCTGCATGACCTGGGGCGTGAAGGTGCGCATCTTGTTGTTGGACCAGACGCACGCGCCCTTGCGATCGACGATGCAGACCCCCTCGCCGATGGTGTTGAGAATCACGCTCGACTGCTGGGTGACCATCGCCCGCTCAAGGGGGAGGAAATCGCCCACGTCCGAGAACACGGCGTGGTAATCCCGCTGCCGCAGGGCGCCCATGGCGTCTTCGAGGTTCTCGAAGCAGTCGACGTCGAAGAACTGGCCCAGCACTTCGGCGATCGGCAGACGCCGGGTGAGCTTGCCCCCCAGAATCATGACGCGCTGACGGTTCGGTTCCATCGGATTTCCCTTCCCCTCCGTCATCGACCGGGCCGGGCCGATCCCTGCAATTGCCTGCCAAGCCCTACTCTAGGCGCGCCCGGAGGGACTATCAACGACTCAAGCATCCGTGCCGGTCAGAATCGCCTCTGAAGCACGGCCCCAGCCATTTCTTCCATCATCGCACGGGCGGGCGACGGCGTCAGCACCTCGATGCTTCGCCGCGCGGTCCCCACCAGGCGCTGCGCCCAGGTCCGGGCGTGGGCGATTGAGCCTGCCGCTTCAAGCATCTTGCGGATCAGCTCCCGCCGGTGCTTATCGGTGCGATCGGCGCAGGCCTCCTCACGGAGCATCCGGGCCATGTCGGCGCGATCCTTGGGGGGCGCCTCCTCCATGAAGTGAATCAGTGGAAGGGTGAGCTTGCCCTTTTGAACGTCCCTGCCGAGCGTCTTGCCGACGGTTCGCTCCTCGCCGAGGAGATCCAGCAGGTCGTCGACAATCTGGAAGGCCATGCCCAGCTTCTCCCCGTAGGCGTGCATCGCCTCCTCCACCGCGGGATCGCGCCCGTGCAGCATGGCGCCAAGCCGACAGCAGACCCCGCAGAGGCTGCCCGTCTTGCGGCGGATCACCTCGAAGTAAGTCTCCTGATCCAGGGCCAGGTTCTCACGGTTGGCCAGTTGGAGCAATTCGCCCTCGCAGACGGTGTTGGTGGTGTCCGCGATGAGCCTGGCCACGTCCTGACGATCCAGCCCCGAACAGAGGTGGTAGGCGTGGCTGATGAGGTAATCCCCCAGCATGACGGCCGTCTCGTTGCCGCGCAGACCGTTGACCGTGGCGCCGCTGCGGCGGACAGCGGCTTCGTCGAGGATGTCGTCATGCACGAGGGTCGCCATGTGAACCATTTCCACGACCACAGCGACAACCTGGTGGGCATCGGTCACGGCCTCACAACCCTCCGCGCAGGCCATGGCGCTGACCAGGACGAGTGTGGGGCGCAGCATCTTCCCCCGGTAGCGCTCGATGTGCCCGACCAGTTCATTGATGCAGGGGAGGTCGCTCAGCAGCTCCACGGCGAACCTTGCCTCGACCAGCGCCAATTCCTCGCGCAGAGACTGGGCGACCTGAGAATCCGTTTCACTAAGGACGATCATGCGGGGTGGTTCCTGTCCGGGGGGAGAGGCGTATTCTAGCCTTGCTGCCGAAAGTTTCCCCGGCGTCTGAGCCGCGCCAGCCCGCCGATCAGCCAGATCACACCGCTCGCCGGGTGCGGGACGGCGATTCCACCCGCAAGCGCCGCCTCAAAGCCGGTGACGTCGAAGGCATCGAGCACCCCGTTGGCGTCCATGTCGCCCAGCAGGTCGGGATCCAGCCCCGGCCGTAGCTCCATGTACGCCGCGCGATCCGCCAGCGCCAGCTCGAAGTCGTCGACGTCAAAGGCGTCCAGGACGCCGTTGCCGTCCATATCCCCCCGCACGCCGCGTTGAAAGAGGTAGGCGGCGCCCGCGTCCATGCCGCGGTCGTCATCGCCCGTGGCGCCCACGATCAGCGTCAGCCCGTCAAACGCCAGGGCCGCGCCGAAGTGGTCCGCGGGCTGGCCGTCGCCGGCGAGAAGGCTTCCGGTTTCGGTCCACTGGCCGGTGAGCTTCTCAAAGAGATAGACGCGCCCGGTGGCGGCGCCCGCGAACGACCCGGCAGCCGCCAGCTCCCCGGCGATCGCCACCGACACGCCGAAGTTGTCGCCCGCCTGTCCGTCGGAGGCGATGAGCTTTTTCGCCTGCGACCACTGCCCCACGGAGCGCTCGAAGATGTAGGCGCTGCCCGACTGCACACCAAGCGGACCATCCCGATAGGCCCCTGCGATGATCGAATCGCCGTCGATGTCAATCGATACGGCGAAGCGATCCTCAGCGCCCGCGTCGGCCGCCTTGAGTTTCACCGTCGGCTGCCACGCGCCGGCGACCTTGTCGAACACATAGGCCGCTCCGGCGTTGAGACCGCCGTCATCATCGCGAGGAGCGCCGGCGACGATGGTCGTTCCGGAGATCGCGACGGTCTGCCCGAGCCTCGCTCTCTGATTCCCGTCGGCGGCGATAAGTCTTGCCGTCTGCTCCCACCCGTTGCCGCTCCACTCAAAGACGTAGGCCGCACCTGAATCCTGTGCGGCCGCATCGACCGCGTCCGCGCCCACGACCATGGTCAAGCCATCCATCGCCACCGCTGAACCGAAACGATCCCCGCCCAAGCCGTCGTCCGCCCAGAGCCGGGTGAAGAACGACCAGGCACCGGCGCCGTCGCGTCGAAAGACATCGGCAGCGCCCACGGCGATGCCGGATTCATTGATCGCTCCCGCCGAGCCGATGACCGCCCACGGACCGTCGATGGCGACCGAGAACGCGAAACCCGCGGAGGTGCCCTCGTCTGGCGGGGTAAGCGTTGCGGTTGGCGACCAGCCGCCCGACCCCTGACCGAAGAGCCACGCCGCCCCGGCCGCATTTCCCCCGATCAGCGCCACGCCGCCGTCGAGCGCCACCGATGCGCCCGCCGCACTGCCCCCCGGCGCGAGGTCTGAGGGCAACAGCTTGGCGGTCTCCAGGAACGTCACGCCCTCGGCTGCGGACCACGACCACAAGAGCGCCGGTCCCGACACGACCGAGGCTGCAATGCCCCTTGCCCAGGCGCGTCGGGAACTCCCGAAAGCCACGGTTTCCTTCATCATGTACCTCCCTCCGGTGGGTCCACGCTCCGGGCAGAGTATACCGTCCATCGCGCCACTGCACCCGGTGACGTTGGCTGTGCCATACCCCCCTTCTGGCAGGCGTTAGTTACTCACCCCGCTGGGGCGGCGGTCGCCGCAGCGACCCCCAGTCACCGGGCGACCCTTCCTGATATACTCCCGGCGACCAGATCAGGGGCCAAACACCATGAACATCTTGAAACTGCGAAACGTAACGGTCGCGGCCGTCGTCCTACCCATGCTTGTGTTCGCCGCCGGGTGCGCGACGTATGCGAACGTCCCCGCCCAGGCGGGGGATGTGGCCTCGAACAACCCCGATCGCGGCAACGTGGTGAATGTGCAGGCGGCGGCGCTGCGGGCGATCATCGAGGCAGGGCCGCTGCCCTCGCCGGTGACCATTCGTCTGGCTCCGGGCACGACGCCCGACAGCTACGCGCAGGCGCTCACGCGGATCGGGGACGCAGTGGTCAAGCACGAAGGCGAAGGGCTGCCGGTTCTGGATGTTCATCGCGTGCTGATTCGCGGGTGGGTCGCGCAGTCGGACATCGTGCGCGAGGCCGGCGCCGCGCCGGGTGAGTCGTCCGCGCAGCTCATTACGACCTACCTGCGCTGGCGGCCGTTCACCGGGTGGTTCGTGGACCGGATGCGCACCTGGCGGATGCCGGTGGAGGAGGCGCTGATCCAGAGCCGCCGTGAGGCGGAGATTTCGATTTCGCAGTAGAAGCTGCCCGGGCGACAAGCCCGGCGAGAAGGGTGCGATCGTGGACCTGAGAAGTCCCGAGCCATTCTGGCTGATCAGAAACGGGCTGATGGCCGAGCGCGAGTCGACACTCGCGGATTCGTGTTGTGACGTGCTGGTGGTGGGCGCGGGGATTACCGGGGCCCTGCTGGCAGAGCGATTGACGCGACACGGGCTGGATGTGATCGTCGTCGATCGACGCCGTACCGCGGCCGGTTCCACCGCGGCCAGCACGGCCCTGCTGATCTACGACATCGATCGGCCGCTGCACGAACTGATCGACGTGGTGGGGGAACGCAACGCGGTACGCGCGTATCGCATGGGGATCGAGGCGATCCAGGATCTGGCCGGTCTCACGAGAGAGTGGCCGGAGGTGGGGTTTGAGCTTCGTCGGTCACTGCTGGTGGCTCAGCCGGACGAGGCCGCGGTGGTGGGACGGGAATACGCGGCGAAGCGACGTCATGGCTTCGATGCGACGTATCTCGACGAGGCGGACCTGCTCGCTCAGTATGGCATTCATCGTCCGTGCGCCGTGAAGAGCGAAGTCGCGGCGCAGGTGGATCCTTATCGTCTGGCGCACCGGCTACTTGGTGAGGCGGCATCGCGCGGGGCGCGCATCTACGACCGCGTGGAGGTGGAGGATACGACGTGGGACGGCGAACGGGTGATCGTTTCGCTGAGTCAAGGTTCTAGCATCGAAGCAAAGTGGGTCGTTTATGCGACGGGTTATGAAGCCGCCCAGGTGGTCGGGCGGCGGTATGCGAAGCTCACCTCGACGTTCGCGCTGGCCAGTGAACCGTTCTCGTCGACGGGGCAGTGGTCGGATGGGGCGCTGATCTGGGAGACCGGTTCACCGTATCTCTATCTGCGCAGGGGCCCGGATGGGCGGATCATTGTGGGCGGCGAAGACCTGCCGTTCAAGAACGCCGCCGCCCGTGACCGTCTGCTGCCGGCGAAAGTCGACGCGATCCTCGAGAAGCTGCGCGAGATGATGCCCGAATTAGGCCCTCGATGTGAGTTCGCGTGGGCGGGCACGTTCGGCCATACGGAAGACGGGTTGCCGTATATCGGGCCGCATGCCGACCACCCCGGATGTTTGTTCGCGCTGGGTTACGGCGGGAACGGGACGACCTTCAGCGTGATGGCCGCGTGGATTCTGACGGAAATCTGCCTTGGGAAGTCGCATCCCGACGCGCAGCTCTTCGCGTTCACACGACCCACGGCCGGTCGGGGATGAGCAATGAACCGCCTGCGATATTGACCTACAAAATGATCGCCAGCGCCCGCTCGATGATGTTCTCCGCGCCCGCGTCGTCCATCTTCAACCAGTGAACCCCGCGATAGCGCCTCAGCCAGGTGCGCTGCTGCTTGGCGAAGCGGCGGGTCTGGACTTTGGTGCGCTCGAAGGCGTCTTCGAGAGTGACGCGGGCGGGCGCTGCGAGGTGGTCAAGCACCTGCTTATAGCCCAACGCTTCGCGGGCCTGTTCACCGAGCAGTCCGGCCTGCTCCAGGCGCGCCACTTCCGTCGGCAGACTCTCGCCCGCCCAGCAGACTTCGGCCGCGAGGGATGGCTCGACCTTCTGGGGGAAGAACATGGCCTTGACGCGATGGTTGATGCGCCGATTGATCGCGGGGACATCCCAATCCAGTCCGATGATGATGGGGTTGTGGCGGTAGGGCGCCGCGTCGTCCGTCACGCGCCACTGGGTCTGCCAGTCGCTGATCGGGCGGCCGGTGAGTGCGTGGACCTCAAGCGCCCGGATCGTGCGGCGGGTGTCGTTGGGGTGAATGCGCGACGCGGCGTCGGGGTCCGCGGCCTCCAGGCGTGCGCGAGATCG
>JBGTFI010000665.1:0-3695 GCA_041747335.1 Phycisphaeraceae bacterium
CCACCGCGCCCGCGATCAGCGGAGGCGGGCCGGGTGAACCGCTCCTGTTGCGCGTTCCGCGGGGTGTCGCGGTCATGGCGATATGCCTCATCCTGCTCGTGATCATCGTCTCGTACTGGGTCGGGCGGGTCCAGGGGCGGCACGCGACGCTCGCGGAATACGGCCTGACATCGCCTGAGCTGGAACTGGTCGAATCCCCGCTTCGCACGCCCAGCGGTTCAGCGCCCGCCGCAGTCGCCCCGGAGGCTGCCAGCCGCGGCGTCCCGGAGCCTAAACCGATTGCCGCCGCGGCCCTGCCCCGCGAGGACACCCGTCAGGCCGGCCTCAATTACCTGGTCTTGGCGCTCTACGATCGCCCCCAGGCCGAACGCCTGGTCGATTTCCTGTCCGAGAACGGGGTTGACGCGATCATCGTTCCTCGCGACAATCGGCAGTTCTCCGTGATCGACCTCCGGGGCTTCACCGCCGAGGAGATCCGGGACGGCGCGGCCTACCGCACCCACCGCAACAACCTCAGGCGACTCGGCCAGACCTGGAAACGTGAACGCAACGGCCCCTCGGACCTCTCCGACATGTGGCCCATGAAGGCAAGGTAGCGCCGCCAGTGCCGATCTCCTCGACACAGAACTCATAACACCCCAACACACAACACTCCGAGACTTCCCATGAGCATTGATCGCAGTTTGAAAGCAGGCGGCAGTTTGGCGAGGCATCGAAACGTCCTCTCACGGGCAGAGCGCGTCGAGCGCCTCGTCGCCAAGGGATCGTTTGACCTCCAGAAAGACAGCCCCGTCGGCCTGCCCAAGGTCGCCAATCGAAAGGTCGTCACCGGAGGCAAGAGCGCCAAGAAGCAGGATGAGGAGACCCCCGCCGCCGCGCCCGCCAAGAAGTGACCGGCTTGCTCCGTGGTTCACCTCAGCCGTCGTCGCAGGGCTGCTGCGCGTTTCCCGGGCGTCGTCACTCCCGAATGGCCCCCTCTCCCATGCTGGATCCCGAACGATTCATCACCCCCCGGGCCCGCGCGATCGACGCCAGCGGCATCCGTCGGGTGTTCGACCTCGCCGCGACGCTCGAAGATCCGATCAACCTCTCCATCGGCCAGCCGGACTTCGACGTCCCCGAATCCGTCAAGGAGGCGGCCATCCGGGCGATCCAGGACGGCTTTAACCGCTACACCGTCACCCAGGGCGCGGCCCCCTTGCGAGACAAGGTCGCCCGGTCGATCGCCGCCCAGTTTCCCGGCTGGGGCGAGGTTCCCTCGGCCGACAAGGCTCCGTTCGGCACGCTCATCACCAGCGGCGTCTCGGGCGCGTTGGTGCTGGCGATGCTTGTCTGCGTCGGACCGGGCGATGAGGTCATCATCCCCGATCCCTACTTCGTGATGTACAAGCACCTGGTGACGCTCGCCGGCGCAAAGCCCGTCTACGTCGACACCTACCCCGACTTCCAACTCACCGCCGAACGCATCGAACCTTACATCACCCCCCGCACGCGGATGGTGCTATTCAACTCCCCCTCGAATCCCACGGGGGTCGTCGCTTCGGATGCCGTCTGCCGATCCGTAGCCGAGATCTGCCGCGAGCGGAACATCCTGCTGCTTTCCGATGAAATCTATGACGAGTTCTGGTACGACCGCGAGGGCGTCGCTTCGCGCTGCCCCTCTCCCGCGTCCTACTCCAGCGACATGCTCCTGCTGCGAGGGTTCTCCAAGACTTACGGCATGACCGGCTGGCGACTGGGGTACGCCACCGGCCCGCGGCGGATTATCGAAGAGATGACCAAGCTACAGCAGTATTCCTTCGTCTGCGCCCCGAGCATGGTGCAACTCGCAGGTGTCGCCGCCCTGAATGAGGACGTCTCAGCACACGTGGGCGACTACCGCCGAAAACGCGACCTCGTGATTGAACGGTTGGCCGGAACTTTTGAGCTCACCCCGCCCGGCGGGGCGTTCTATGCCTTCCCCAAGGTGCCCCCCGCGTTGGGGTTGACCGCCACCCAGTTCGTCGAAAGGGCGGTGGCGGCGAGCGTGCTGGTGATTCCAGGGTCCGTCTTCAGCCGAAGCGACACGCACTTCCGCCTGAGCTACGCCTGCGACGACCGCACCCTCGAGCGCGGTCTCGATACGCTGATCGGGCTGGCCAGGATCTGATCGCGGGGGATGGGGGATTCGGATAGCATCGCGCCGTCGGCGGGCGCGGCGCGTGCCGATCGCCGCGTTTCCGGTACTTCCAGAGTCTCACCATGATGACTGCATCACCCACCGCCGAGGCGGCTTCCCCCCTGAAGCTCCGAGACGTTACCCCGATCCTCTCGATCGTCGCCACGCTCGAAGTCGCGATCCTGACGGCTGCCGCCTACTTCGGGACGCACGAGGAACAGGGACTGCTGTGGCTGATCATCCGCAAGGAGGCCATGGTCGAGTGGCTCACCGTGCTGGTCCTGATTCCCGGCGGGGTGACGGCGCTGGCGGCCTACCGCATGCGCGACCGCTTCCCTGCCCGGTGGCTGGGCGTATGGATGCTGCTGTGCGCGCTGGGCCTCTTCTACTTCGCCGGCGAGGAGGCAAGCTGGGGCCAGCACGTCTTCGTCTGGACCCCGCCGGAGGGCGTCACCGACATCAACCGCCAGAACGAAACCAACCTGCATAACCTCGAGGTCGTGGGCACCATGTTCGGGCAGAAGCCCAAGCACGTGATCGAGGTCTGGACGGTCGTCGGGTGCATCGTGATGCCCCTGGTGCTCGCCAGGAGACGCCCGCCGCTCGATCCCGCGCGCGACTGGGCCTACTGGTTCTGGCCGACGCGGGCATGCATCCTCGCCGGAGTCATGTGTACGCTGATCTACCTTCCCACCAGACTTGCCCGCTTCTATCACGAGAGCATCCCCTGGGAGCTCCGCTGGAGCGAGGTCCAGGAGTTCTATTTCGCTTGGACGCTCGTGCTCTACGTGGTTTCGATCTACGTAAGGCTTGGGCAGATGCCCAGGCAAACGGCGGCATAAACCCGCCAAAGCCCGGCGGGCGGGACGCCCGCCCCACTGAACTTTCAGTGCCGCCCCCGCTACTCCGTGCGCGTCGCCACCTGCACCGAGCGCACGAACACATCAATCATGTGCGTCGCGCTGTCGCGCACGGAATCGGGCAGCCGGTCCGGAGTCTCGACGCCCGCGATCATGAACACGAACGTCGGAACCTTCACGCTCAGGTCGATGCGATCGAGTTTGACCGGCTGAATGACGTGCAGCGTCATGACGTAGCCCTTGGCGTTGGGGATGGCCGGATCCCCGATCTCGTTGACGAAAAGGCTCAGCAGGGGGATCGAGTCATCATCGACCACTTCGATCCCGTTGGCGATCAACCGCTCGGTCCACTGCCGCCGGATGGCGGGGATCGTCAGCCCGGCTTCGACGACGGTCGCCGCGATCGGTTCAATGTTCAGACGAACTTGTCGTATGTCCTTGAGGCTCCGGGTCGGGTCCGGAATGGCCGCGGCACGCCGGGCGCCCGGCAGAATCGGCGCTGCCGTCAGGTTGAGCGCCGCGGTCAGCGCCCCAAGCAGGGCCAGGGCCACGATCGGGAACACGAGTGTGCGGCGGTTGCGCGGGGTCATGGGCTGATCCTCCTGGGTGACTCTTCTCAGATCGGTCAAGCGGCCATCACGTTGCAATGATTGAGGTGCGGGTTCCTGATTATACGC
>JBGTFI010000666.1:0-3772 GCA_041747335.1 Phycisphaeraceae bacterium
GGCCTCCTCGACGTTCTCGACGCCGAACGAACGCTCATCGACCTCCGCCGCGCGCACCTGCGGGCGCTCGCGGCCTACCACGGCGCCGTGGCGGAGATCGAGGGCCTGATCGGTCAACCGCTGGCGGAGGTTGGCCCGGCATCCGCTTCCCAATCTCTTGAGGAATGAACCCCATGAAAGCAAAGACGTTCGGGTCATCGCTGGTTCGAGTAGTGATTCTCCTGATCTGCGTGACCATGCCCCCCCCACCCACGCGCGGACAGAACACGCATGACGACGGTCAAGACCATGCGCACGAGACGGACGATCACCGCTCGTCGGACGGGCCGCACGAAGATGATCTTCTTCGCCTTGATCCCGCGGTGCTTGAGGAGTTCGGCATCGTCATCGAGCGCGCGCAATCAGGTGAGCTTCGCACCAGCCTGCGGCTGGCTGGCGAAGTCGTCTTCAATGCCGACCAGGTGGCGCACGTGACGCCGTCCGTGTCGGGCATGGTCCTGGAGGTGCGCAAGAGCGTCGGCGATCCCGTGGAGGCAGGGGAAGTGATGGCGGTCCTTATCTGCCGGGAACTGGCAGAGGCGCGCAGCGCCTTCCTGGCCGCGAAGGCTCGCCTGGCGCTAGCAGAGGCGAACCTGAAGCGCGACGAGCGGCTCCTCGCCGACCGCGTAGGCACCGAACGTCAGGCGCTCGAATCCGCTCAGACGGTTCAAGAAACGCGCATCGGCCTGAACCTCGCCGAGCAGACCCTGCACGCGCTGGGACAGTCGCAGGACGATGTCGATGCGCTCGAATCCGCGCCGGACACGTCGCTTGGCCGATACGAACTCAAGGCGCCGCTGACAGGCGTCGTCACCACCCGGGAACTGACGCGCGGCGAGGTCGTCAGTGCCCAGCCGGACCTCCCCCCCTTCATCGTCGCGGACGTCTCGCGCGTCTGGATCAACCTGATCGTTCATCCGCGCGACCTGCCGCGCGTCCGTGAAGGCCTCTCGGTAATCATTGAGTTTCGCCACGACCTCCCCGATGCCGCCGGGACCATCGCGTTTATCAGCCCGGCTGTCGACGAACGCACGCGCACCGCCACCGCGCGCGTCGTGCTGGAGAACCCCGACGGCCGTTGGCGACCCGGACTGTTCATCACCGGCCAAGTGGCGCTCGATGAGTCGGCGCGGGCCACGGTCGTCGTCCCCCGGGCGGCCCTGCAGACGGTGGACGACCAAACGGTCGTGTTCATCCGCGCCGACGAGGGTCTCGCGCCGCGCCCTGTAAGGACAGGCAGATCCGATCGCACGCATGTTGAGATCGTCGAAGGCCTCCAAGCCGGGGATCACTATGTCGCGGCCAACGCGTTCGCCCTGATCGCGGAACTGGGCCGCGCATCACTTGAACACGCCGGCCACGCCCACTGATCGTCAGAACCGCATACACCCAACTATAAGAGCGATCCATGATTGACAAGCTCATCGACTATTCCCTGCACAACCGCCTGCTCATGGCGGTGCTGGCCGTACTCATCATGGCCGGCGGATGGTGGAGCTACACCGGTCTGCCCGTCGATGCCTTCCCGGATGTCTCGCCCAACCTTGTGCAGGTCTTCACGGAGACCCATGGCCTCGCGCCCGAAGAGGTCGAGGCCTTTGTCACCTACCCCATCGAGACGGCCATGCTCGGCCTCCCGGGGGTCGAGAAGATCCGCTCGGTTTCCAACTTCGGGCTGTCCGTGGTCAACGTCTACTTCCAAGACGGAGTGGACATCTACTTCTCCCGCCGCCTCGTCGGCGAACGTCTGCTCGAGGCGCGCCAGGACATCCCCGAGGGATTCGGCGAACCGGCGCTGGGGCCGATCTCCACGGGCATGGGGCTGGTCCTGTTCTACTTCCTGGAGGACGCCACCGGCGACCGTACCCTGGAGGAGCTGCGCACGATTCACGACTGGGTCGTCGCCCGCAACCTCGCGCGCGTCCCGGGCGTCACCGAAGTCCTCGGAATCGGAGGCCACGAAAAGCAGTACCACGTGGAGATCGATCCCGATGCCCTGCTCCGCTACGACCTGACCATCTCGCAGATCATCGAGCGCGTTCGCGCCAACAACCTCAACGTCGGCGCCCAGTTCATCGAGGAAGGCGCCGAGGAACTGGTCGTGCGCTCCGTCGGTCTGGCGCACGGGCTTGAAGACCTCGAGCGCATCGTCGTCAAGACCGAAGCCGGGCGGCCGATCTACCTTTCCGACATCGCGGAGCTGAAAGTCGGCGGCGCCGTTCGGCGCGGACTACAGACGCGAAACGGCGAAGGCGAGGTCGTCGCGGGCATGGTCGTGAAGCTCTACGGCACAAACGCCTCGACCGTCATCAACCGCGTCGAATCAATGATCGCCCAGATCAACAACATCCTGCCCGAGGGCCTGCGCATCGTGCCCTACTACCAGCAGAAGGAGATTGTCCAGGCCGCGGTGGCGACCGTCACCCATGCGCTGCTCACGGGCATTGCGCTCGTGTCGCTTGTGGTTCTTGTCTTCATGGGGGGTCTTAGGCCGACCATCATCGTCGCCGCCGCGATTCCCTTTTCCGTACTTTTCGCCTTCATCGCCATGCGCTGGCTGAGCCTCTCGGCCAACCTCATGTCCCTGGGCGGGCTGGCGATCGCCATCGGCATGATGGTCGACGCCACCATCGTGATGGTGGAGAACATCGACCGCAGCCTCCGCGAAGCCGACCCACGCGAGCCGCGCTCGGCCGTCGTCGCCCGCGCCTGCCGCGAAGTCGGCAGGCCGATCGCGTTCGCCATCGCCATCATCATCACTGTCTTCCTGCCTCTATTCATGCTTCAGGGCGTCGAAGGAAAGACCTTTCGTCCCCTGGCCTACACGGTGTCGCTGGCGATGCTCGGGTCGCTCGTCTACGCCCTCATGCTCACCCCGATGCTCGGTGCGCTCCTGATGCGCCCTTCCTGGAAGCGACACGAACCCGCCACAGGAGCGGGCGACGAACCTCTCGCGGTGAGGCTGCTGCTTATTCCCTACCGGCCGCTTGTCGGTTTCATGGTCCGCCGCCGATGGGCCGCGATCATTCTGGCCGGCGCCATGTTCGCGACGGGCATCGCGGTGTTTCCCAGGCTCGGCTCCGAGTTCACCCCCCGGCTCGGCGAAGGAACCATCGTCGTCCGGCTCACGATGGCCCCTTCGATCTCCCTCGAAGAGAGCAAACAGAACGCCCTGCGCGTCGAGCGCCGCCTGCTTCGCATTCCCGAAGTCGTCGAAGTGACCAGCCGCGTCGGACGCGGCGAGGTCGGCGCGCACGCCGACCCGGTGAACTCCGCGGAAATGTACCTAACCCTCAAACCAAGGGGTCAGTGGCGCCGTCCGAACGACCAGGCGTATATCGAGGCACAGGTCCGCGAGTCGCTTGAGAATCTGCCGGGCATCATGGCGAACCTCACCCAACCGATCGAGATGACCGTCGATGAACTGCTCGAGGGCGTCCGGGCCGAACTCGCCGTCAAGCTCTTCGGCGAGAATCTCGACGTGCTCAAGTCGCACGCCGACCGTATCGCCGCCGTCCTCCGGGATGTGCCCGGCGCCGCGGACGTGCAGGTCGACCAGGTGAGCGGGACACCCCAGCTTCTGATCCGCCCGGACTTCGAATCCATCGCCCGCCACGGCATGAACCTCGCCGACGTCCAGCACACCATCGCGGCCGCCGTCGGCGGCACGCAGGCCGGGCAGGTCTTTGAGGGCGTCCGCCGGTTCGACATCCTCGTCCGCTACGTCCCCCAC
>JBGTFI010000667.1:0-3635 GCA_041747335.1 Phycisphaeraceae bacterium
TCACAGCCAAAGCGCGCTGGGCGGCGGAGATGGGAGCGGCGGCGCTTCTCGTGGTCACACCGCCCTCCATGCGCGAGACCCTGCCCCTGCGGCCCGCCGAGGCGAGCCTGACGGGTGAAAGGGCGCCGATTCCGGTGGTGATGATCACCCGCGAGACGTTGCGAAAGATCGCCGGCGAACGCGGCGCGGGGTTTGACCGGAAGCTGAGATCACTCCAACGCCAGGCGGACGCGGCGGATGGGCCGGTGATTCCGCTGGGAGGGGCGGTGGCGGGCGAAGTGCGACTGGAGTCGATGCCGCTGGAGGTCCACAACGTGGCGGCCGTCCTTCCGGGGGCGGGGCGATTGGCGGGGGAGGTCGTGGTGATCGGAGCGCATTACGACCATCTGGGCGTCCAGTACGATTCGGATTCGCCGATCATCTACGTCGGCGCGGATGACAACGCTTCGGGGGTCGCGGCGCTGCTGCTGCTGGCGGAGCGGCTGCGCGAGCGAATCGAGACTCCCCGGCCGGGGCGATACCTGACGCTGCCTGCGTATCTGGCGCATCGGCGCACGGTGGTGCTGATCGCCTTCGCGGGGGAGGAGCGGGGGCTTCACGGGTCCAGACGGTTTCTGGCGGCTGAGGATGAGCATCCGTTTGACCCGGCGGCCATGACGGGAATGGTCAACCTGGACATGATCGGTCGGGTGAGGGAGCGCCGGCTGTGGGCGTTCGGGGTGGAAAGGGACTCGCCGTGGCGGCCGATGGTCGAGTCGGCCGGTCGGGAGGCGGGGTTGATCCTGACGTTCGATGATCCAATTCCGGGCGACAGCGACCACCTGAACTTTGAGCGGGCGGGGATCCGGGCGGTTCACCTCTTCAGCGGGATGCACGAGGACTACCACCGGCCGACGGACACGCCTGAGAAGGTGAACACACGGGGCATCGCCCGGACGGTCTGGCTGCTGGAGCGGCTGATCGTGGAGCTGTGGGGGGAGGATGGGGAGGCGGGGGAGGATTCGCCTGTGGCGCGACGATCGGCTATTCGCGCCGGACTGCGGCTGGGTGTCTATGATGGGTCACCATGAGCAGGCATTACGAGCACCATCTTCGTGAGACCGGGCTGATCATCGTGGACCACGGTTCGCGGCGGGAGGAGTCGAACCAGATGCTCGAGCAGTTCGTGGAGATGTTCCGGGAGCACTCGCCCTATCAGATCGTCGAACCGGCACACATGGAGCTGGCCGAGCCGTCGATCGCGACCGCGTTTGACCGCTGCGTGGCAAGGGGGGCCAGGCGCGTGCTGGTGGCCCCCTATTTCCTCTCGCCGGGCAAACACTGGAAGAAGGACATTCCGGAACTGACGTTGCAGGCGGCGGAAAAACATCCGGGGGTGGGGTGGGTGGTGGGCGCGCCGATCGGGCTGCACCCGCTGATGGCGGAGCTGATCGAGTCGCGCGTGGACCGCTGCCTGGAGCACATCGAGGGGGATGCCCCCGAATGCGAGGTGTGTGAGGGCATGGGCCGGTGTACGCTGCGCGTGGAGAGCGGAAAGGGGCTGGGGGTGGGAGGGTAGATTCTTCTTTCGTCACTTCTGCGCACGATGCGCGCATCTTCGGAAAATGACGAATGACGAAGCCCGAATGACGAACCCAGACATTCAGGGCAGGGCGCTGAGGGTCGCCAAATCCGTGTCGCCGACCCCGGACTCCCGACCCCTGACCCCGGACTCCCGACCCCGGGCATTCGGGTATTCTCCCCGTTCCTTCCGCTCCCTCACGGCCGCGGCTCGCTCGGGCGCGCTCCAGGGTGGCCAATGCTATAATCCCGGCTCTTGTGAACCGGACGACTCAGCAACCTGGATCCCACGACGTGACCGCCAAGGCCATCTGGATGAACGGGAAGCTCGTGCCCGCCGAAGAGGCGCGTGTGAGCGTGTACGACCACGGCCTGCTGTACGGCGACGGGGTGTTCGAGGGCATCCGTTTCTACAACCGGCGGATTTTCAAGCTGCGGACGCACCTGACGCGTCTGTATGAATCGGCGCACGCGATCCGGCTGAAGATCCCCTACGAGTCCGCGGCGCTCGAGGCGGCCTGCCGGGAGACCATCGAAGCAACCGGCAGGTCCGACGGGTATATCCGGCTGTGCGTGACGCGTGGGGTGGGAACGCTTGGGATCAACCCGTTCGTGTGCGCGAATCCGGGGGTGTTCATCATCGCGGACGGGATTTCGCTCTACGGCAGGGAGTTGTATGAGAACGGGATGGCCATCATCACTTCGTCGGTGATGCGCAATCATCCGGCGGCGCTCAGCCCGCGGATCAAGAGCCTCAATTACCTCAACAACGTGCTGGCGAAGATCGAGGCGATCGACGCGGGGGTGATGGAAGCGATCATGTTCAACCACCAGGGGATGGTGGCCGAGTGTACGGGCGACAACTTGTTCATTGTCCGGCCGGAAGGTGCGGGGATGACGCTGGTGACGCCGCCTCTTCACGCGGGGATTCTTGCGGGGGTGACGCGGGCGGTGGTGATCGAGCTGGCGCGGGGGGTCGGCATCTCCGTGGCTGAGACGGACCTGACGCGGCATGACATCTACGTGGCCCACGAGGTGTTCCTGACCGGTACGGCGGCCGAAGTGATCGCGGTGACGAAGGTGGACGGCCGGGCGATCGGCGCGGGTCGTCCGGGGCCGGTGACCGGACGTCTGCACGATGCGTTTCACGCGCTGGTGGCCCGCGACGCCCCGGAGGATTGAGGGCGCGACGGATCGGGCCGAAGGCGGGAATGCGCGAAGCGCGCCGAGCAGCGCGCTTCGCGGGTAGTCACGAGCTCGCGATGCGATCGGACCGACATGACCATCCCCACCACGGTGGCATCGCTAACCTTTCTGACGCCAGACCTGCCGGGGTGCGGCGGGGAGATCAAGCGGTTCGAGGAGGACTTCATCGTCGAGGAGATCGCCCTGGAAGAACCGGCCGGGCATGGCGAGCACCTGCACCTGACGCTCGAGAAGCGGGGGATCACGACCACCGACGCGGTGCGCCGGCTTGCGAAGCTGTTCCGCGTGGCGCGGAAGGATGTGGGTTACGCGGGGCTGAAGGACAAGCACGCGGTCTCACGGCAGACGTTCTCGATCCCCCTTCCGGGGCAGGAGTGCGAGGATGACCGTCGGCTGGGACTTCTCGAGTTCACGCCCCTGAAGCTGGTGCGTGCTTCAAGACACACGGCCGCGCTTCGACGGGGGCATCTGGCGGGCAACCGGTTTGACATCCGCATCCGTGAGGTGGACACCTCGCGGATTGGCGATGCGCGTCGTGTGATCGATCATCTGACGGAAACGGGCGTCCCGAACTACATCGGGACGCAGCGGTTCGGGTATCGGCAGACAAACCACCTGATCGGGAAACTGCTGCTGCTGGGCCGGTGGGGTGAGATGCTGGATCTGATGCTGGGCGGCGCAAGGGAAGGGGATTCCGCGGCGCAGGTCTTGGGGCGGCAGGCGTACGACCGCGGCGATTACCGCGCGGCGCTGGAAGCCTGGCCGAAGCTGCTGCGTCATGATCGCCAGGCGCTGGACACGCTGCGCCAGGGCCGGAGCGTGGAGGACGCGGTGCGAGCGATCGACCCGCAGCAGCTTGATTTCTTCGT